>CACBRW010000001.1 GCA_902541745.1 uncultured Pelagibacteraceae bacterium
ATCTAGTTGATCTAAAAATTTCTTAAATTGTTTTTTCTCTAAATTAGATGATTGTTTTTTTCCAGGAAATTTACCAGTCATTGAGTCTTTTTTAAAAGCTTTAAGAGCTTTTAATCTTTCAATTTTAATTTCTTGTCTTAATCTAAATAAATTTCCGTATGCTTTAGAATGTCTTGGAGGATTTTCAGTATCACCACAAATATCTTCCATAAATAAATACATTACATCAGCATTTTTCCCTGAACCTAATGAAACAGTAACAATATTTGTACGCTTTGAAATTTCACCCATTACATTTTCTGGTATAACTTCACACTCTGCAGAAAAAGCGCCTGCATCTTCTAATCTTTTAAATTTTTGAAATAGATCATATGCTTCATCTGCAGTTTTACCCACTGCTCTCAAGCCACCAATCCAAGTGGATTTTCTTGGAACCAAACCCAAATGCCCCATTACTGGAACATCTTCCTTAGCTAGCATTTCAACTATATCCATACTTCTAGGTGTCATAACTGCATCTGCACCATTTTCTAAAGCTTTAAAAGCTCCTCGCATAACATCCTCTGCAGTTACAAACTCATTTAATACTAAAGCAGCTGTTAAAAATAAATTTTTTGAACCTTCTCTTACAGGAATTACATTTTTTGCGTTTGATATAATCATATCAAATCCCGCCTTTTCTGCTGCCTCTGCTTCTTCAATGCTGTTCGCAGTAACTTGCGTAAATTTTCTTTTTCCTTTGGCTGTTTTTAAGTCTCCAACAGTTAAAGTTCGTTTTGCTGGCTTAGCAGCCCATGTATAGATATTCTTCATTTAATTCCTTTATAAAGAATATCTCTTCTATCAATAAACTCCTCAAAGGTTTTGATGGTAATTACTGAAGGTAAAATAAAAATGGATCTTTTGTCTCTCTCATTTCTAATAATTCTAAAATAACCTTTTTTAATTGCTGTATCGATATAGACGTTTGAGGTCAAATATGATTTCTCAATTACTTTAAGTAGTTGATTTTTAGTAATTGATTTATTTTTGTAATAAGCAAGCATAACCATATGCAACATTATCCAATGTTGTGGGGTTAAAGAAAACCAATTCAATAATTCATTGGCTAATCTTCCTTCGAAATCACCAAGTGATATTTCTGCTAGTTGAATTCTTTTTTGAGTTAGTTTTGGAATTTTTTTTTGTTCTTCGAAGTGTTTTGGGTATTTAAACTGTCTTTTCATTAAATAAATTTAAACACATTCAGTTTTCTATTCAATAATATTTTTATTTAGTAGTTCTTTATAAATATTGTTTACTCTGTGTACTTCCGTTGCAGTATTGAAATATCCCTCATATTCTATCTCATTTGGTGTCACGTCAAAATGATAATGACCAGCATCTCTATCGTGCTCATAAGAGTGAAAATGAGTATGCTCACCTGAATCTCTTAGATTTAATTCTCCTCCTGTTGGGTCACCAGTCCAAAGAACCGTATAACACTGTAATTTTGGTCCAACCGGTTCATAGAATTGAAGAAAATCCTTAACACATTTCATTTGTTTTGGATCGTAATACTCATGTTTTATATCTTTATAATCAGGCTGAACATGTGATCTTATTTTTCCATCTAACACTCTAAATACTCCAGAGAGAGACATATGCTCGTTATTTTTAATATTTAAATTTTTTGACAAGGAAGACCTCATTGCTTGAGGTAAAGAACCTTGTTCTCCTTTTCTACCTTTGATTTTTATTTTTATAACTTTTCCTTGTTTGCCATCTGTGTAATAAATGTTTCCAAGTCCACCATGTTTTTTTGCAGAATATTTTTCAACAATACATTTTCTATCTGGACTTACTCTTGCAATTATTGATTTAGACTCATCAGTAATTAAATTTTCATTAATAATTAATTCTCCACAGTGACCGTCTAAACATGACATTGCACCTGATCCAGCTCCTAAAGCATAAGATTTTTCAGAGTCAATCATTTTAGATATTTCTTGGTAGTCAAACTCTGCACCAATAAATTTTGGATCATGCATATAAGGCTCTCCACCAACGTCTATTATTTTTTGATTTCCACTTATTCCTTCTGATGGACAATCCCAATCTCTGAGGTTAGGACAATCTACCACTTCTACTTCAACGTTTTTGAAATTTTCAGATAATCCTTTTTTTAATGCATCTGAAATATCTTCTAATGAGTAATCTTTAAAAGTTCCTTTTTCTATTTTTAATTGCATGATGTAAATAAGCTATAATTTATTTTGCATAATGTCTATAGATAATATATATAATTTCTATACATAAATAATTTTAAATAAGGTAACGATGATTAATAAAAATTTGGAAGTAGCTGTTCTTGGTGCAGGGGCAATGGGTTGCTTGTTTGGTGGTTTGCTTGCTGAAAAAGGTTTGAATGTAATTTTAATTGATGTTTGGAAAGAACATGTAGATGCAATTAATAAAGATGGTTTAAAAATGGATGGACATGGTGGTGATCGAGTAATCAAAGTAAAAGCAACCTCAGATCCATCGTCTTTAGATAAAGTAGACGCTATAATAGTTATGTGTAAAGCTACAGCTTTAGAGCCAGCATTAAACAGTATTAAAAATATCATCGGAGATAAAACAGTATTCATGTCTTTTCAAAATGGTATTGGTCATGAAGCAATTATTCAAGGTATTGTTGGTAATGAAAAAGTAATTGGTGGAACAACTACTCAAGCTTCAAACATTTTAGGACCAGGTCATATAATGAATCATGGTTCGTTACCATCTTGGATTGGTGAGTACGAGGGAGGAATTACTGATCGAATTAAAGAAATAGCAGATACTTTTACAGCACATAATCTTGAAATGATTGCCACAGAAGATGTAAAGAAAAGAAAATGGATGAAGCTTTTTGCTTTAACAGCAATTGGACCATTATCAGCAATTTTTGATCTTCATCATACTGATTTATATATAAACAATAAAGCAAACGAAATATCTCGAGGTTTAGGTAAAGAAATAATTTTAGAGACAAGAGAAGTGGCGCTTGCAGATGGAGTTAATGTTTCAGAAGATGAGTGCTTATTTATGTTTAATAAAATTGTAGATTCAATGCAAACCAACAAATCCTCAATGGCTTTTGATATTCAATATAAGAGAAAAACTGAAATAGACTTTATTAGTGGTGCGGTTTCAAAAATAGGAAAAAAACATGGGATTAAAACACCTTTAAACGATCTGATGTATAAAATGATTAAAGTGAAAGAAGGAATGTACAGCTAAATGCTAAGTACAAATAGATTAAAAAAAATCAAAAGTAACTTTCCTGTTTTAGTTGGAAACAACGTTGTTTCAAAAAATATCTGTAATTTATTAATAAAAGAAATCAGTAACTCAAAATCATTTGATGATATAATTATGGGGGGAAGAAGTAGGATTAATAAAGGTTCAAAAAATTTTAATTTATATATAAAAAATTCAGTTAACTCAGCAAAACTTTTTAAGCTTTTTAATAGTAAGTCTTTTTATAAAAAAATTGAAAATCTTTTTACAAAAAATTTTAAGGATGGATCGTGGGTTAATTTATATAAACCACAATCATTTAATCCTAAAAAGTTTACTGTTAAAAAAAAATTAAATTCAACTGAGTTAAAAAAAATGTTAGGTAATAATTATAATAATCCTAAAGTAAATTTAGATATAGACTTTTCAGTGTCAAAAGGAGGATATAGATTACGACCTCACAGAGATGATATAACTAGATTATACAATTTCTTAATTTATTTAACCGACATACCAAAAAAAAATGGTGGCTCTCTTACTATCTACAGAAAAAAAGTAAAAAAAAATTTAAGAAAGAGTTTTAGAAGATTTCCAAAAATAACTGAACTCGAAATAGTTAAGTCTTTTACACCAAAAAAAGGAACTGTCGTTTTTTTTCAATCTACTCCAAATTCTTATCATGGGGTAAAGAGGTTTATAGAAAGAAATTGTCCAAAACGTTTTTTTATTTATGGCAGTTATGCGTTAAATAAACCAGTAATATGGAATTACAAAGGGATCTCATATTATCCACATATAGTTAGCAACAAAAAAAGAATGCTTACTTCTTTTCATGACGCGAACTATTTAACCACACCACCAAACCATTGAAATTATTTGAATGATAAAATAAATTTTAATAATGAAAAATACTTTTCAAAAAAAATTATATGAGAATGGTTATTTAATTATAAAAAATATACTTAATTTTGAGAGAGACTTAAAACCAGTTCTTAATGATATGGAATTTGTAATGGATTGTCTCATAGAAAAATACACTAAGAGAAAAGATATTAAAAAAGTTCTTAACCTCGATTTTAGAAAAAAATATTCTTTTATTTCTAAGCTTAATATCTATGATTTGGATCAATATTTTAATACAAGATTACCGAGAGACCACGTAAAAAAAGATAGCGATTATTTTGCTACACAATCATTGTGGAATTTAATTACTAATAAAAAAATTTTAGATGTTGTAGAAAAAATTTTGGGGAAAGAAATAATGTCAAATCCAGTTCAAAATACTAGAATTAAACAACCTGAAAAAAAATTACCAAAAGGATCAATTCATGACGGTTTAAGTGGGAGAACACCTTGGCATCAAGATGCTGCTGTTTTAAATTCTCGGGGACAAAAATTAACAGATATGGTCACAGTTTGGATTCCTTTTACTAAAACAACGAAGAAGAATGGATGCATGATTACAGTAAAAAAAATTAATAAAATGGGATTATTAAATCATATATCTGGATACAGAGGGCAAGTGGAATTAAAAAATAGTGAATTACTTGATAATATGGAGCATATTTATTTGGAAGCAAATATTGGTGATGTAATATTGTTGCACAAACACTCTATACATTGTTCTTTACCAAATAGATCTGACGACTTTAGAATAAGTGCTGACCTAAGATATAATATAGCTGGACAACCTTCTGGTAGAGAACCTCTTCCAAATTTCTATGTGAGAAGTAAGAATAAAAAAAATATTCAAATAAAAAATTTCAAACAGTGGTTGGCTCTTTGGGAAAAAGCCAAAGAAAGTCGTGTTGGGAAATATGCTTTTAAATATCCACTCCCAACTTATAAAACAAATAAAAGAGACTTATCAAAATTAATTTAATTTTATTTATTAAACTGAATCCATTTACTATTGTTTTTGCTTGAGTCTAAAACAGTCTCTATAAACTTCATCCCTTCGACTCCATCATAAATAGTTGGGTAACAGTCATCTAACTCGTCATATTTCTCATTATTTATTTGAGCATTTAATCTTTTAGAAACATCAGTATAAATATTTGCAAAACCTTCCAAATATCCCTCTGGATGACCTGGCGGAACTCTTGTAACGTCGTTAGCTTCTTTATTTGCACTGCCACTACCTCTTGTTATTTTTTCAGTAGGTTTTCCAAATTTTGTATAATACAAATAATTCGGATCTTCTTGTTTCCACTCTAACCCACCATTTTCACCATACACTCTGATTTTAAGATTATTTTCATTACCGACTGCAACTTGACTAGACCATATCGCACCTTTTGCACCGCCTTTAAATCTAAGCATGATTTGTGCATTATCATCTAATTTTCGGCCTTTCACAAAAGTATGAATGTCAGCTGATAACTCATCCAATTCTAACTCAGTTATAAATCTAATAAGATTAAATGCATGAGTTCCAATATCTCCTATGCAACCTCCTCCTCCTGATCTTTTAGGATCAGTTCTCCACTCAGCTTGTTTTAAACCAGTATCTTCAGCTTTTGTAGTTAACCAATCTTGAGGATATTCTGCTTGTATAACTCTTATTTTTCCAAGATCACCTTTTTTAATAAGAGATCTTCCATGTCTTACCATTGGGTATCCAGTATAATTATGTGTTAAAGCAAAAATTATCTTTTTATTTTCTATTATATCTTTAAGAGAGTTTGCTTCCTTACTTGATAAAGCAAGAGGCTTATCACAAATAATGTGAATACCCTTTTCTGCAAAAATTTTTGCCACTGGCACATGAAGATGATTAGGAGTTACAATAGAAACAACATCTATTCCATCTGAACGATCAGACTCTTTTTCTGCCATTTCCTGATAAGTTTCATAGATACGTTCTTTTGACAATCCAAGATTTCTTCCAGTTTCTTTTGAGTTATTAAAATCAGATGAAAAACATCCTGCTACTAATTCGTAATGACCATCAAGTCTTAGCGCTATTCTGTGAACACCTCCAATAAAAGCGCCTTCTCCTCCGCCAACCATTCCAATACGGATTTTTCTTTGCACTAATTTATACCTAGCATTTTTTTATTAGCTTCAATATCAGCGCCACTTCCTGCAAAATCATCAAATGCTTTTTCTGTAGTGTTGATAATATGATTTTTAATAAATTCAGCTCCTTCTCTTGCACCATCTTCTGGATGTTTTAAACAGCACTCCCATTCAAGAACTGCCCAACCATCATAACCATAAGTAGTAAACTTTGAAAAGATTGATTTAAAATCTACCTGTCCATCGCCAAGAGATCTAAATCGACCTGCTCTATTAACCCAAGATTGGAAGCCACCATATACACCTTGTTTTCCAGTAGGATTTAACTCTGCATCTTTAACATGAAACATTTTTATTTTTTCATGATAAATATCTATATGAGCCAAGTAATCTAAATTCTGTAAAACATAATGGCTCGGATCATAAAGCATATTACATCTTTTGTGATTGCCAACTTTTTCTAAAAACATTTCAAATGTGATTCCATCGTGAAGATCTTCACCTGGATGTATTTCATAACAAAGATCAACTCCATTTTGATCAAATTGATCAAGAATTGGTTTCCATCTATTAGAAAGTTCATTAAATGCGTTTTCGATAAGTCCCTCTGGTCTTTGTGGCCAAGGATAAACATAAGGCCAAGCTAGTGCTCCAGAAAAAGTAACATGCCTATCTAGTCCGAGATTTTTTGAGGCCTTAGCTGCCATCATCAATTGATTTACTGCCCACTCTTGTCTTGCTTTTGGATTTCCTCTAACTTCAGGTACGGCAAATCCATCAAATGCTGTGTCGTATGCTGGATGTACTGCAACCAATTGCCCTTGAAGATGCGTTGATAGTTCGGTGATCTCGAGATTATATTTTTTTGTTATGCCTTTTACTTCATCACAATAATCTTTGCTTTCAGATGCTTTCTTTAAATCGATTAATCTACCATCCCAACTTGGAATTTGCACACCTTTGTAACCTAAAGAAGATACCCATTTACAAATGTTATCTAAGGAATTAAACGGTGCATCTTCACCTACAAATTGTGCTAGGAAAATTGCAGGGCCTTTTATATTGTTCATAATTTCCCCCTCTATTTAAATTTATCAACAATTTTTTTTATATAAAAAAAATACTAGCAGGCACAACTCATCTTGGGTAGACTATTCTTAAGAAAAATAAACTAAGAGGAGATAAAATGAAAAAAATAATGATTTTATTGTTTGTTTCTCTATTTTCATTCTCTGTAAATTCAAACGCTAAATCTATCACTTTAGGATGGGCCGCTTGGGACCCTGCTAATGCTTTACAAGAATTAACTAAAGAATTTACTGCAGAAACTGGAATAGAAGTTAATTTTGAGTTTGTGCCTTGGCCAAATTTTGCCGACCGTATGTTAAATGAGCTTAACAACAAAGGTAAAACATTTGACCTTTTAATAGGTGACTCTCAGTGGATTGGTGCTGGGGCAGTATATGGACATTACGTTAAGTTGAATGACTTCTTTGATAAAGAGGGAATTTCAATGAGTGATTTCTCACCAGCTACTGTTTATGCCTACTCAACCTGGCCTAAAGGTAGCAAGAACTACTATGCATTACCAGCTATGGGAGATGCATTAGCTTGGGCTTACAGAAAAGACTGGTTTGATAGACCAGAACTTAAATCTGAGTTCAAAAAGAAACACGGTTATGATCTAGGAGTTCCTGCAAACTGGAATCAATTATACGATATGTGTACTTTCTTCCAAGGAAGAGAAATTGATGGTCAAAAAAGATATGGGGCTGCAATTAACACAGAGCGTGGATCAGAAGGTATAACAATGGGTGTTACAGCTGCTATGTATGCGTGGGGTATGGAATATGAAAATCCTAACAAGCCATACGACATGGAAGGATATTTCAATTCACCACAAGCTGTAGAAGCAGTTGAGTTTTACAGAAAGTTATATGAAGACTGCGCACCTCCAGGGCACTCTGATGCTTACATGGTTGCAAACTTAGATGCTTACAAATCAGGACAAGTTGCATTCCAAATGAATTGGTATGCTTTTTGGCCGGGTGTTTCTAAAGAAGACAGTGGTGGAAGAGTTAGTGGATTCTTTGCAAATCCAAAACAAAATGTTGCAGCTGCAACATTAGGTGGACAAGGAATATCTGTTGTTAAATACTCTGACAAACAAGATCTTGCTCTTGAATACATTAAGTGGTTTGCAAGACCAGATGTGCAACAAAAATGGTGGGATCTAGGTGGATATTCATGTCATAATGATGTTTTGAATTCACCATCATTTCCAACATCAACTGTTTATGCACAAGGTTTCTTGGACTCAATGGGAATTGTCAAAGATTTTTGGCAAGAACCAACTTTCGTAGAGTTAATGCTTCCTATGCAAGAAGCAATTCATGACTATGTTGTTAATGGAAAAGGAACTGCTAAAGGCGCTCTAGATAAAATTATCGAAGAGTGGGTTGAAGTATTCGAAGCAGACGGAAAACTTTAACATTAAAACTTAAAAAAATTAAAAATTAGGGGGGGTCAAGCCTCCCCTTTTTTTATAAAAAATTCATATGAGCGTAAAAAAAAAATTCAAGGGACTTTCTGATAAAGCTGTAGGTTGGCTTTTTATTGGACCAACTGTACTTCTGCTACTGGCCATAAATATTTATCCATTAGTCTATGCAATAAAAATGTCTTTTACAAATTTTTACGCAAATAAAATTGGAAGAGAACCTCAGTTTGTTGGTTTAAAAAATTATATTAAAGTTCTTAATAAAGAAGCGATATGGGAAAAAATGCAAGTTACGGCAAGCTTTATGTTTTGGACTTTATTGCTCCAAGCAATTATAGGTCTAGGTTTAGCTTTACTTCTTAATAGGAAATTTAAAGGTAATGAACTACTAACCACATTAATTGTTTTACCTATGATGTTATCACCTGCAGTAGTAGGGGTATTTTGGACTTATCTTTATAATCCTCAAGTAGGTCTATTTAATTACGTGGTTAATTTTTTCTATGATTTAGGAAGCTTTGACATGATTGGTTCAAGTACGCTTGCTCCTTGGGCTATTGTTATTGTTGATACATGGATGTGGACGCCTTTTACAATGTTAATTTGCTTAGCAGGTCTAAGATCTGTTCCAAATTATTTATATGAAGCTGCAGAGGTAGATAGAGCAAGTAAATGGCAGCAATTTATATATATTACTTTGCCTTCCGTTTTACCATTTTTATTACTAGCTTTGCTTTTTAGAGGGATTGAGAATTTCAAAATGTTTGACATGGTTGTAGAGCTAACCTCTGGTGGTCCAGGCTCTGCAACAGAGCTTGCTTCAATTAACTTAAAAAGAGAAGCATTTGAAAAATGGAAAACAGGTTACAGCTCAGCATTTGCTGTTATTCTTTTTGTTACCATATTTGGTTTCGGAAATGTCTACGTAAAAGTAATGAACAAAATAAAGGAACGCTGATGGATACTTCTAGATCATATTTGGAACCTTCGTCTTTTTCAAAAAAAATGGCTGCTGCTATTATCATAGTTTACGCTGTAATTACTTTGATACCAATATCTTGGATGGTAATGACAAGTTTTAAAAATGTTGATAGTGCTATTTCATATCCACCCGAAGTTTTATTTGAACCATCACTAGAGGGATATGTCAATTTATTTACTAATAGGTCAAGACAATCACAAGAATATCTTGATTCATTACCTCCACCAGAAAATTGGTATGAGGAACTAGTTAGAAGCAGAGAGATGGTTATAACAGGACCATCTAAATTTTTAGGTAGATACTCAAATTCTATGATAATTGGATTTGGTTCAACTTTTGCATCAGTATTTTTAGGAGCATTGGCTGCATATGCGTTTTCAAGGTTTAGGGTTCCTTTAAAAGATGATTTATTATTTTTTATTCTTTCGACCAGGATGTTTCCCCCAATAGCAGTGGCTGTTCCTATATTTATTATGTACAGAAAATTAGGTCTTGGGGATACTCACCTTGGAATGATCATATTGTATACCGTTGTAAACTTAAGTTTAGCAGTATGGTTATTAAAAGGATTTATGGATGAAATTCCTAAAGAATATGAAGAAGCAGCTATGATCGATGGATATTCTAGACTTCAAGCTTTCTTTAAAGTTGTTCTTCCACAAGCAATGACTGGTATAGCCGCAACTGCAATCTTTTGTATGATTTTTTCATGGAATGAATACGCTTTTGCTGTTTTGCTAACTCAATTCAATGCACAAACAGCTCCACCATTTATTCCTACAATCATTGGTGAAGGTGGTCTTGATTGGCCAGCAATTGGGGCAGGAACAACTTTATTTCTATTACCAGTAATGATTTTTACAATAATTTTAAGAAAACATCTTTTAAGAGGTATTACCTTTGGAGCAGTAAGAAAATAATGCAAGAAGAAAAGTCATTAATGAGAAAAATATTTAGAAGAGTTTACTGGGAAAACTTATCGACGATATTAATTTTAATTGGAGTTTTCATGTTGTTACAACCATTTGCAATGTGGATGTTTACTTATTCTTTTATTGTAATTTTAGTAGGAACTATAGGTTTCATAATCACAAGCCACTTTCCGGATTAATATGTCTCAAATTAAAATAGTAAATTTACAAAAATCATTTGGCGATTTTACTGCAGTTAAAAATTCTAATTTAACGATTAATGATAAAGAGTTCTTTGTTTTACTTGGACCATCTGGTTGTGGAAAGACTACAACACTTCGAATGATTGCAGGATTAGAATTACCTACATCTGGTGAGATATATCTTGGAGATGAAGAAGTAGGAATGTTAAGAGCATCAGAAAGAGATATTGCTTTTGTTTTTCAATTATTTGCCCTCTATCCACACATGAATGTAAGAAACAACTTATCATTTCCTCTAAAAATGCAGGGTTATAAAAAAAGTGATATCAAAAATCGAGTTGAAGAAGCAGCAAAACTTTTAAGAATTGATCACATTTTAAATTCTAACATTTCCTCTCTTTCGGGAGGTGATAGACAGCGGGTAGCTTTAGGTAGAGCACTAGTTAGAAGACCAAAAGCATTTTTGATGGACGAGCCATTGGGAACTTTAGATGCTGAATTTAGAGAATTAATGTGTCTAGAATTAAAAAAACTACATTTAGATATTGGAGCAACTACAGTTTATGTAACTCATGATCAGTTAGAAGCAATGTCATTAGCTGACCGAATTGCAGTTATGGATGGTGGTGAAATATTACAAGCTGATGAGCCTAATATTATTTACAATAAACCTAAAACTAAATTTGTGGCCTCATTTATAGGATCTCCAGGTATGAACTTTTTTGAAGTTAATGAGGGAATTTCTAAAGATCAATCATTTGTAAATATTGAAGGAGCTAAATTTGATATACCCAAACAACTTGAGGAATCGAAAGGAAGTAAAAATTTCTTTGGTATACGTCCAGAAAATTTAACTCTAAATAATAATGAAGGTCTAAAAGGTTCAGTTTTTGGAGTAGAGTATTTAGGATCAAGAAAAATAATTACAGTTAAAACAAGTTTAGGTGAAATTAAAGTTAAAACAGATATTTCTATTAACGTTAAATTGAATGAAAATGTGCAGGTTAAACCTTTAAATAATAATATTATTATTTTTGACGGTCAAACGGACAAATCTTTAAATAGTGAGTTTATAAAATAATGGCAAAAGTAGAATTAAAAAAATTATTTAAAACTTATAATAAAAAAATTAAAGCTTTGGAGGATATAAATCTTACAATTGAAGATGGCCAATTTTTTGTATTACTGGGTCCATCTGGTGCCGGAAAAACTACAACACTTAGATGTATAGCTGGTTTAGAAAAAATTGATTCTGGGGATGTATTATTCAATGATGAAAATATAACTCATGATCAACCTGCTTCAAGAGATGTGTCTTTTGTTTTTCAACAATACTCACTTTATCCTCATTATACTGTTTATGAAAATCTTGCTTTTCCTTTGAGGTCTCCAATGAGAAAACTTCCTGATGAAGAAATAAAAAATAAAGTAGAGAAAATTGCTGAAATGCTCAAAATTACAAACAAATTAAAAAATAAAGCAACTGAACTTTCTGGTGGAGAAATGCAAAGGGTAGCTATTGGTAGAGCTCTAGTTCGTGAACCAAATATTTATTTAATGGATGAGCCACTTTCCTCATTAGATGCTAAACTAAGAGAAACCCTAAGAGTTGAATTAAAAAATATTCAATTAAATCTAAATGCTACTATATTGTATGTTACACATGATCAGGCTGAAGCAACAACATTGGCAGATAAAATTGGAGTTTTAAAAGAAGGCAAAATTGTTCAAATTGGAACTCCTGAAGAAATTTATGAAAATCCAAATTCAATTTATGTATCCCAAAGATTGGGGTCACCAAAAATAAATATTTTACCTGGTTCTTTATTTAAACTAGATAACAACATACCAAAAATTGGACTTAGACCAGAAAATATAGAGTTAGGTGATGGACCATACGAAGGAAAGATTATCTCTATAGAAAATTTAGGTTCAGAGACTGTGGTAGCTATTAATTTTCAAGACAATGAAATATTAGCTTCAATTCAGGGTAGCTATAAGTCATCAATTAATGAAAAAATTAATTTTGACATTAATACGAATAAAGTTTTAAAATTTGATAACGGAGACCAAAGGATTCATGAGCGTTAATTTTTTAATTTCTCAAGCAAAAAATATTCAAATAGTTATTGATCAAAATGCAGCAGAAATTGAAGCACTAGATCAAAATATTGGAGATGGGGATCATATATTTAATGTGCAAAGAGGTCTTAAGTTAGTAGTTGAGCTTGAAGATGATATTAAGAACCTACCCTTACAAAAAGGTTTAAATATGATTGCTATGAAAGTCTTGTCAGGTATTGGTGGCTCTTCTGGAGCTTTGTTTGGAACTTTCTTTATGTCTATGGCTAAAACACCAGATCTAGATAAAGATATAGATTTTAAAAAAGCATGTGAAATGGTTATAACGGGAATTAATGCAATGAAAGAAAGAGGAAAAGCTGATGTTGGAGAAAAAACAATGATGGATGTTTTAATTCCAGTATCAGAAAAACTTAATGAATTAAAAAGCGGCAATACGGATATGAAAGAAGGGTTAAGTGAGATAACAAAAATTGCTGAAGATAGAATGTTAGCAACAAAAGACATGCTTGCTACCAAAGGTAGAGCTTCATTTTTAGGAGAACGTGCGAAAGGTCATATAGATCCTGGGGCTCGCTCATCGCAACTTATAATAGATACGATATGCAAATCACTAATTAATAAATAGGAGGAAATATGAAAAAATTTATAAATAATGTTGATGATTTTTTAAAAGAAAGTCTTAATGGATTTGGTAAAGCGCATAGCGAAATAATTAAAGTAAATTTTGAGCCAAACTTCATTTCTAGAAAGACAAAAACCAAAGAAGGAAAAGTATCTTTAATTTCAGGTGGAGGGAGTGGTCACGAACCTATGCACGGTGGTTTTGTTGGTCATGGAATGCTAGATGCAGCATGTCCAGGTTTTGTTTTTTCTGCACCTACTCCGGATCAAATGCAAGCTGCTGCTGAACATGTGGATAGCGGAGCTGGTGTTTTGTTCATAGTTAAAAATTATTCTGGTGATATTATGAATTTTCAAATGGGTGCTGAAATGTACTCAGGTAAAAATGATAGTATCATTACTAATGACGATGTGGCTGTTGAAGACTCTACGTTCACAACCGGTAGAAGAGGTGTGGCTGCAACAGTTTTGGTTGAAAAGATAGTCGGATCACTTGCTGAGAATGGAGGTTCTTTAGAGGAATGTAAAAAACTTGGTGAAAAAGTAAATAAAAACTCAGGAACTATGGGTGTTGCTTTTACTAGTTGCACAGTTCCTGCTGCAGGAAAACCAACTTTTGATATTGGAAATGATGAAATGGAATTTGGAGTAGGTATACACGGTGAACCTGGAAGAAAGAGAGAAAAAATTCAACCATCAAAAACAATAGTCAATAATATGTTGGAAGCTATACTTGATGATTTAAAACCACAAAAAAATGAAAAGACTCTTCTATTTGTAAATGGTATGGGCGGAACTCCTCTTACTGAATTATATTTAGTATACGATGATGCTTGTGAAATTTTAAAATCTAAAGGTATTGAAATCACAAGAAGTTTAGTTGGTAATTATTGTACATCACTTGAAATGCAAGGAGCATCTATAACACTCCTAAAATGTGATGAGGAAATTTTAAAAAATTGGGATGCACCTGTACATACTGCAGCTATGCGATGGGGTATGTAAAAAGTAATTTACATTTTTAATTAATTTTCGTATTAGAAAGTCCTTATTAAAACTTAACAATGAGTAGTAAAAAAAAAATTTTAATTATTCAGCCTATTCACACTGCGGGTATAAAATTATTAGAAGATAATTCTGATTATGAATTTGAAATAGTTGAAAATACAGATAATGAATTTTTAAAATCCAAGATAAAGGATTGTGATGGTATATCCATAAGAACTGCAAAACTGACTGGTGAAGTTATAGAAGGTTCAACTAGATTAAAAATTATTTCAAGACATGGTGTTGGTTATGACAATATAGACTTAGAAAGCACTAAAAAAAATAATATCACTCTTGCGATTACAGCAACTGCAAATGCAGTAGCAGTAGCTGAACATGTAATGTTTATGCTGCTAAATATTTCTAAAAAAGGAAATATGTATGATGAAACTGTTAAAAGCGGCAAATTCAATGATCGAAATAAATTGCCCAAAACAGTTGAATTGTGGAATAAAAATATATTGATTGCTGGGTTTGGTCGTATTGGACAAGCTTTGATAAAAAGATGTCATGGATTTGAAATGAAGGTTTTTGTTTATGATCCATTTGTATCAAAAGAAATAATTGAAAAGCACGGTGGTATTAAAGTTGATAGTTTAGAGGAAGCATCTAAAAATATGGATGCAATATCTCTTCATGTGCCACTTAATGAAAAAACTAAAAATATTATCAATTATGACTTGCTGAAAAATATGAAAAAAAATTGCATTATTATAAATGCTGCAAGAGGTGGAGTTATAAATGAAATTGATTTAGATAAAGCTTTAAATGAAAATTTAATTCTTGGAGCTGGTTTAGATGTTTTTGAGATTGAACCACCTGACTCAGATAATCCTTTGCTAAAAAATAATAAAGTATTTTTAAGTCCACACACTGCTGCATTCACAGAAGAATGTATGACTAGGATGGGAAAAGAAACAATTCAAAATATTGTTGATTTTTTTAATGAAAAACTAGAAAAATCAAAAATTGTTAAATTATAGAATATAAAAACAATTATTTTTTATAAATATTAATTCTACTCTTATTCAGAGTATCAGTCAGATAATTATAACCAATTTTTGCATATTCAAATGGATTAGCTATGGCAGGATCTTGTTCTGCTTCGACAACTAGCCACCCTGAATAATTATTTTTTTTTAAAATGTCAAATAATGGCCTATAATTGATACATCCATCACCTGGAACAGTAAAAGCACCTTCTAAAAAAGCTCCTCTAAAGCTAAAATCTTCTTTTAAAGATTTTTCTAAAATATTTTTTCTTATATCTTTACAATGAATATGAATAACTCTTTCGCTAAAATTTTTTAAAATTTCCAAAGAATTTCCTTGTGCAAATAGCATATGACCAGTATCCAGAGTCAGTTTAACACTATCATCAGTATTTTCTAACAACCTTACAGTATCAACTTGACTTTCAATAACGGTACCCATGTGATGATGAAAAGCAAGTGGCATTCCTTCGTCCTGAAGATATTTTCCCATTTCTGAAATTTTTTCATAATATTTCTTTGACTCTTCTAGATTCATTTTTGGCCTTGTGGACAATTTTTTAGTAGGATCTCCTTGAATTGAACCAGATACTTCCGCAAAGACTATGCAGGGTGCATTACAATCCTTAAACAATTTTAGCTGGGCTTGTATAACATTTTTTTCTTCATCTACTGTATTTGTTCTTAAATTTGCTCCATACCATCCAGAACAGAGGTCTAAGTTAAATTTTTTTAATATCGGAATTAACTCCTCAGATGTTTTGGGAAATTTTCCTCCTGACTCTATTCCAATAAATCCTGCTTGTCTCGCTTCAGACAAGCATTGTTCTAATGATGTCTCCCCTCCTAGTTCTGGCATATCATCATTACTCCAGGCAATTGGTGCAACTCCTAATTTTACAGACATAATCTTTTACAAGTTTTTATAATAATATTTATTCATAGAATATGATTTAATTGGCATCAAGAAATTTTTAGATTTTTAATAATAGTTCGTTTTTTAAAAAGTATCTTGATTTTAATTTTAATTCTGTTCTATTTTATTATGCTAAATTTTTCTCTTATTGGTGCGGGTAGAATTGGTAAGATGCATGCAAAAATTATAAAAGCTCATCCAAAAACTAATTTAAAGTATGTTTTTGACGTTAATTCTAAATTAGCAAATGATGTAGTTAAATTAACTGGCTGTACAAAAGCAAAGTCAATAGAACAAGCGATCAATTCAAAAAATGTAGATGCAGTTTTAATAGCTTCAGCTACTCCAACTCACACAAAATACATAACATTGGCAGCTAAAGCAGGAAAAGCAATATTTTGTGAAAAACCTATAGATTTAAATATAAATAATGTAAACACATGTCAGAGAGATATTCAAAATTTTAAAGTACCAATACAGATTGGGTTTAATAGAAGATTTGATTTGAGTCACTTAAAAGCTCAGAAAGCTAGAGCCAATAAAGAAATAGGTGAACTGGAAATGATTGTCATAACAAGTCGTGATCCTAAACCACCAGGAATAAATTATTTAAAAGCTGCAGGAGGATTTTTTAGAGATGCAACAATACATGATTTTGATTTAACAAGGTTTATATTAGGAAACGACCCTGTTGTACAAATTTCCGCATTTGGTGGAGCACTTTTTGATAAAAATGCAAAAAAAATTAAAGATCAAGATACTGCTATGTTTATTTTAAAATCAAAAAAAGGTGTTCTGATACATATTAATAATTCAAGAAGAGCTGTTTATGGATACGATCAAAGGGTTGAGGTATTTGGAAGTAAGGGAATGATAATATCAAATAATCAAGTTCCAAATTCTGTCGAGAGATTTACAAGTAAATCAACTACTACTAAGGACACTATACACTTCTTCTTTATTGAAAGATATGAACAAGCTTATAAAGATCAATTTAATGAATTTGTAAAATGTGTAATAAAAAAAACTACCCCAAAGGTAACCTTTGAGGATGGAAAAAATGCTTTAATAATTGCAAACGCTGCATACAAATCTCTAAAAAGTGGCAAGGTTATAAATATCAAATTTTAGATGAAAAATTTATTCTTAAAAAAAAATAAAATAAGAAATACTGGCGTTGAAATAACTGAATTAAGTTTTGGTACATCTTCACTAGGTAGCATGCCAGATACATATGGATATGAAGTTCCAGAACAAAGAGCTTTAGAGACGCTTGATAGGTTTTTTCAAGGACCAGTTAATATGCTGGATACATCAAGAAACTACGCAATGGGAGAGAGTGAAAAAAGAATTGGAAAAGCAATTAAAAAAATTGGAGCTTGGCCAAAAAATTTTGTTTTATCCACTAAAGTTGATAGAAATATGGAAACACTGGTTCTAGATAAAAGACGTACAAGGGAGTCTATTGAAGAAAGTTTAAAAACTTTATCAGTAGATTCGGTAGATATACTTTTTCTACATGATCCAGAATATGTAAAAGATATTAACGATATTACAAAAAAAGATGGTGCTATTGATGAACTTTTCAAAATTAAAGAGGAGGGATTAGCAAAAGCGATAGGTCTAGCCATGGGTAAAATAGACATTATGTTTCCAATGCTTAAAAATTGGGATTTTGATGTTCTGATAAATCATAACAGATTTACTTTGCTTAATAGAGAAGCTAATGAAATGTATGATTATGCTCATAATAAAAATATAGCTATAATTAATGCAGCTCCATATGCTGGTGGAGTTCTTGCAAAAGGACCTGATAATTTTAAAAAGATTACTTATCAAAATGTCTCTGAGGAAAAATTAGAACCTGCTAGAAAAATTGAAAAAATTTGTAAAAATTACAATATCGATATTGGTGCTGCTGCCTTACAATTTTCAATCAAAGATAAAAGAATTGCATCAACTCTTTGTGGAGTTACAAGTGTACAAAGTATCGAAAAAAATCTTGAATGGGCAAGCATCGAAATACCACAAGAATGCTGGGATGAAATTTTGAAATTACCTTTTTCAAGTAAAGACCCTGAATCTGACAGAGTTTATACACCAGGATAATAAATTTAATTTTTAATTTAGACTTTTACAA
Organism: uncultured Pelagibacteraceae bacterium; assembly: GCA_902541745.1. Lineage (GTDB taxonomy): Bacteria > Pseudomonadota > Alphaproteobacteria > Pelagibacterales > Pelagibacteraceae > Pelagibacter. Next base: position 18,683 of record CACBRW010000001.1, read on the forward strand.
ATAATTTATTTATTTTTTATGCAATATAATTTAAATTAAATACTAATAAAGGAGGTATTTATGGCTAAATTTATAGTAATGGGCAATTATACAGCGCAAGCCTTTAAAGGATTTATAGGTAATCCAGACCAAGACAGAGCTGCAGCAGCTACTGCTTTATCTGAGGCAGTAGGAGGAAAAATGGAATCTTTTATGATCACAAGAGGAGCTTATGATTTTGTAGGAGTTGTGAGTGGTAGTATTGGATTTGAAGGCGCAGCAGCAGTTAAGCTAGCAGTTGAAGCTTCTGGAGCTATAACAAATTTTACCATATTAGAGGAAATGGATATGGGTAAAGCTGCCGGTATGGCATCAAAGGCTATGGCCAATTATAAACCAGCAGGTTAAAACTAGATTTTAAGTTAATTCTATCATGATTAATTTAATCAATTATGATAGCTTTAACTTAAATGAAAATGTTAAGAGATAGTTTTGGTAGGTCTTTTCCATATATAAGACTATCGATTACCGATGTATGTAATTTTAAGTGTGGGTATTGTCTACCTAATGGTTATCAAGTTGATAAGAGCGATAATAGAAAATTTCTTCACTTAGAGGAAATCAAACGTCTAGCAAAAGTTTTTTCAAAATTGGGTGTATGCAAAATTAGACTTACTGGAGGCGAACCAACAGTAAGAAAAGATTTTTTTGATATAATCAAGATCTTAAAAAATGAAGCTGGAATAAAAAAAGTTGTAATTACCACAAACGGTTATCATTTAGATGAAAAAGCAAGGATGTTAGTAGATAGTGGCTTAAACGGCATTAATATTAGCATTGATAGTCTAAATAGAAATACATTCAAAAATGTTACAGGTCATGATCGATTACCAGAGATTTTAAAAGGAATTAACATCCTTCAAGATTTAAATTTTGAAAATATTAAGATTAATGCAGTTCTTTTAAATGGAATAAATGCGTCAGAAAAAGATTTTGAGTCTTGGGGAGAATTTATAAAAAAGAACAAAGTGGATTTTCGATATATAGAACTAATGCAAACAGGCGATAACCTAGATTATTTTAAAAAATATCATGTATCTTCAAAAATTTTCAAAGATTACTTAAATAAAAATAATTGGATTTATCAAACCTTAGGCAAAGATGCAGGGCCGTCACTAAATTATATCAATCCAGAATACAAAGGGAAATTTGGAATTATAGCACCTTACTCTAAAGATTTTTGTAGAAGCTGTAACAGATTAAGAATTACATCAAGAGGAGATCTTAGATTATGCCTATTTGGAAATACTGGAATAAGTATAAGACATTTATTACAAAAAGATGATCAAATTGAAGAATTACAAGATCTTATAATGGGTCAAATGAAATTTAAAAAAGAATCTCACCATTTGGAACTAGGCGAAACTGGTTTAACTAAAAATTTATCTACTACAGGTGGCTAATGTCAAAATTTAAAATTATAAATCAAGAAGAACTTAAAGATTGGGCGAAAGAAATATTTCAAAAAAACACTTTCAATATGGTTGATGTTTCTTCAAAAAAAGAAACTTTTAGAAGAGCACTTGCGTCAGGTAAAATTTATGTTGGAAAAGAGGTTTTTGATCTAATTAAAAATAAGAAGATGCCTAAAGGAGATCCTATTACTTTAGCTGAGGTATCAGCTGTGTTGGGTGTAAAAAAAACAAGTGAACTTATTCCTCTATGTCACCCACTTCCAATTGACCATACAGCTACTAAAATAATTATGAATGAATTAGACAGTTCATTAGAAGTTTTTTGTGTAGTTTCTGCAGTAGCAAAAACAGGTGTTGAAATGGAAGCTATAATGGGTGTTAACTCTGCCTTAATCACAATTTATGATTTAAGCAAAATAGTAAATCCACATCTTAAAATTGATAACGTAAAATTATTAATTAAAGAAGGTGGAAAAAGTGGATTATGGAAAAACCCTGATGGTCTCCCAGATTTTTTAAAAAATATTTTTTAATGAAAATATCAGTTGAACTATTTGGCGCAGCTAGAGAATTTAGTACTAAATCCCATTTAGACTTTGAATTAATTGAAAATTCCTCAATAAAAGATCTTAGGAATCAAATGATAGAGTTTGTTGATATTAAATTTAAAGGAAATGAAACTTTTAAAAAAATTATTAAATCATCAGCTTTTTGTTCGTCTAATGATAAAATTGTCTCAGACAATTATAAAATAGTTAAAAAACAAAACTTTAGCATTATACCTCCTATAGGAGGCGGTTAATGCTACATACTAAAATTATTGATACTTCAAAAAATGAGAAGATAGAAATTTCAAATGCAGAAAATTTTTTAAATCAATCGAAATTTGGTGCTGTAATATATTTTGTTGGGACTGTAAGAGATTTAAATGAAAATAAAACAGTTACTGGTATTACTTATGATGCCAAAGAAAGTATGGTTATAAAAAGTTTTGAAGAAATTTATAAAGAAGCTGATAACAAGTTAAATATTAAAGAAAAAGCAGTATTTATTGAGCATGTTAAAGGATATGTAGGTTTAAAAGAAAAAAGCATCATTATTGGTGTAGCTTGCAAACATAGGGATCAAGCTTTTGTATTATCTAGATATATAATTGAAGAAATTAAAAAAAGATCTCCTATTTGGAAAAAAGAGCATTATGAAAATGAGAACAGTGAGTGGTTAAAAGGAATATCTCTAAATAATTAAAATGATAAAATTTAAAAATTCAGAAATTACACCAGAGAATATTTATAAAAAAAGAAGATCTTTCATTAAATCTATAGGTCTTAGTGCAAGCACATTAGCAATGTCCGCTATACCCTTTGTAAATAAATCTTTAGCAAGTGAGAGAGATAAATTAACAAGTTATAAAGACATAACGACTTATAATAATTATTATGAGTTTGGAACATCAAAGAGTGATCCTCATAGAAATTCTCAAATATTTAAAACAACTCCTTGGGATATAACTATTGAGGGTGAAGTTGAAAAACCAATAAAATTATCTATGGAAGAAATCTCAGAAATATTTATTTCTGAGGAAAGAATATATCGATTAAGATGTGTTGAGGGTTGGTCAATGGTTATTCCATGGATGGGTTTTTCTTTAAGTAAATTACTATCAAAAGTAAATCCAACTAATAAAGCAAAGTTTGTTAAATTTGAAAGTGTGTATGACCCTGCACAAATGAAAGGTCAAAGATACCCTGTTTTAAACTGGCCTTACAATGAAGGTTTAAGAATTGATGAAGCCATGCATCCTTTGACAACAGTTGTGACAGGTTTATATGGTAAAAAACTACCTAATCAAAACGGAGCACCACTAAGAATTTTTATTCCATGGAAATATGGTTTTAAAAGTGCAAAAGCTATTGTTAAAATTAAATTTCTCGAAAAAATGCCTACCTCATCATGGATGTGGGCTTCACCTAGAGAATATGGATTTTACTCAAATGTTAATCCTAATGTTGATCACCCGAGATGGTCACAAGCAACTGAAAGAATAATAGGCGAAGGTGTTTGGGCACCTAGAGTAAAGACCTTAATGTTTAATGGTTATGGAGATGAAGTTGCAAGTCTCTATAGCGGTATGGATTTAAAAAAAAATTTCTAAATTAAATTGAGTAGATATTCTAAAACTCTAGTTTTTTTTCTCTCTCTTTGGCCAATTTATGTGATTTCTTATCAAATAATTTTTAATCAATTAGGTCCAGAGCCTGTTGATAGAATCATAAATCACTTTGGAGAATGGACTTTGATATTTATTCTTTTAACACTTTCAATGACACCGCTTAAGAAAATCACAAAATCAGTAGAGTGGATCAAGTTCAGAAGAATGCTTGGTTTGTTTACTTTTTTTTATGCATCTATTCATATGTTAAGTTATGTTGGTCTTGATTACAGATTTGATTTTGAGCCACTTATAAATGATGTCTTAAAAAAGAAGTTTATCTTTATAGGATTTTCAGCTTGGCTGTTATTAATTCCACTTGCTGTAACGTCATCTGAGAAAATGGTTAGACTGTTAAAACAAAATTGGAAAAAAATTCATAGATTAATTTATATAATTGGGATTTTTGGCGTACTTCATTATATTTGGTTGTCAAAAACAATATTTTTCAAACCACTTATATTTTTAATTATTTTAGTAATTCTTTTACTTTTTAGAATTAAAATTACTAGATCAGCTTCTAAAATCTGAGGCTTTATCAAAATCTTTAAAAGATTTAATACTCATAGTTTTAATGAAATTTGTTCTATTTTTGAGCCTCTTAACCATAAATTTTGCTCCAAACTGACCTTTAATATTTTTAAATTTTTTTATTAAAGAACTGTCAAAACCAATAGGATTACCTACTCTATTTTTATATTTTAATGCATGTATTAAAAATTTTTTAGAATTTATAGATCTACAAATTTTATTTATATCTGATTGTTTAACAAATGGCATGTCCGACTGAGCTATAATAAAGCCCTTATCATTTTTAGATATTTTTTTTAATCCTATTTTTATAGAAGAGGCCATCCCTTTTTTGTAATTTTTGTTGCAGGTAAAAATAATTTTTTTATTTTTTTTTATTATTTTTTTTACTTCTTTGTGTTGATGGCCAAGAACTAGGATAATTTTATTTACTTTACTTTTTGTTAATACATTTAAAGAATAATTTATTAACGGTTTATTTTTATATAGCTTAATCAGTTTATTTTCAGATTTCATTCTTTTTGATTGGCCAGCTGCAAGTAATATTGCTTTAATCACTTTTTATAAGTTTCTGATACTAATTGAGCTATAATAGATAAAGCAATTTCTGGAGCAGATTTACCACCGAGCTTAATACCAATTGGTCCGTGAATTGAATTAATTTCATCATTAGTAAATCCAGCTTCGGCTAATCTTTGACATCTATTTTCGTGAGTTTTTTTACTGCCAAGTGCTCCAATATAATAAAATTTATTTTTTAATGCGTATTGCAAAGCAGGATCATCTATTTTTGGATCATGTGTTAAAGCTATTAAGGCTGTACTTGAATTTGTTTCAATTTCTTCAAAAGCTTCTTTTGGCCATTTGTTAATAACTTTAATTTCAGGAAATCTTTGCTCAGATGCAAAATATCCTCTTGGATCTATAATACTTATTTCAAAATTTAAACTTTTTGCAAAATCAACTAAATATTGTGCAATATGCACAGCCCCAACAATAATTACTTTTATTGGTTTTATATAAGTTTCAACAAATATCTCTGAATTTTCTATAACACCGTTTTTTTTTGATTTAAAAAAATTTTCTATTTCATCAGCATATTTTGAAAATTCTCCTTTTGGAGAAGTGCCAGGTAAATAAATTTCACTATCACCATTTTCTAAATTTGTAAGAATTGCAAACTCAGTTTTTGATGATTTTTTTTTTAATATTTCTTCAAGTGTTTTAATTTTCATTAGTGTATCTGCTCAATATATACCGCTATCTCTCCACCACATGCTAGACCCACTTCCCACGCGCTCTCGTTTGAAACTTTAAATTCTATTTTTTTACAAGGCTTGTTGTCTTTAATTAACGATAAACACTCACTTACAACAGCAGACTCCACACATCCACCAGAAACTGATCCTGAAAAATCTCCTTTTTCATTCACAATCATTCTGCTACCAACTTGTCTAGGTGATGATCCCCAGGTTTGAATTACAGTTGCTAAAACTACTTTTTGATTAGCGTTGATCCAATCTTTAGCTTCGTCTAATATTTTCTCATCAAATGAATTTTTCATCTGATAAAATATAGTTTTTAACTAACAAGCATCAACGGCTTTTTTAGCCTGAGTGACAACTAAACTAGCTCTAAATTCTGCAGAAGCATGCATATCAGTGTTCATTTCTGAACTATCTAGATCCATTCCATCTATTGAAGAAGAGGAAAAATTACCCGATAGAGCTTTCGACATTTCTTTATCATTATAAACACATGATTTTGCACCAGTAACTGCAACGTTTACATCTCCTTTATGTTTAGCCACATATACTCCAACGATTGCATATCTAGATGCAGGATTAGGATGTTTTTGATAGCTAGATTTTTCTGGTATTTGAAATTCTATAGCTTCTATTAACTCACCCTTTTTTAAAGCTGTCTCAAACATTCCTTTAAAAAACTTTACCGCTTCAATTTTTCTTTCGTTCGTATGTATTGTTGCGTTTAAAGCTATACATGCAGATGGATAATCAGCTGATGGATCATTATTTGCTATTGACCCACCTATCGTTCCTCTATTTCTTACTTGTGGATCACCAATTCCTTCAGCCAAACTAGACAATGATGGAATTGCTTTTTTAACATCTTTAGAATTTGAAACTTCAACATGTTTAGTTGCAGCTCCTATAGTAACTGACTTCCCACTTACTTTTATACCACTTAATTTTTTTATATTTTTTATATCAATTAAATCTTTGTAAGTAGCTAATCCTAATTTCATTGAAGGAATAGTAGTCATTCCTCCTGCTAAAAAAGCAGAACTAGATGAAGCAAGTTTAGATGCCTCTTTACTATCTTTTGCTGAATGATAATTAAAATCTTTCATAAACCTCCTATGCTGCTTTTGCGTTAGATTTTTTTAGATTTTTACAAGCCTTCCACACTTTTTCAGCTGTAGCTGGCATAGTAACCTCTTGCCCACCTAAGGCATCAATTACAGCATTCATCACAGTAGGTGGTGCTGCTATTGCTCCCGCTTCTCCACAACCTTTAACTCCTAAAGGATTTGTGGTTGCATGTGTACAAGTATAACCAATGTTGAACTCAGGAAAATTATCTGCACGTGGCATCGTATAATCCATATAAGATCCAGTCATCAATTGACCTGTTTCATCATACTCTGCATTTTCATACAATGCTTGACCAATACCTTGAGCAAGACCACCATGAACTTGTCCTTCAACAACCATTGGATTAATTATTCTTCCAAAATCATCACAAGCTGTATATTTTTCAAGCTTTACATGTCCTGTTTCTGGGTCTATCTCAACTTCAGCGATATGTGTTCCTGCTGGAAAAGAAAAGTTTGAAGGATCATAAAAAGAAGTTTCTTTTAAACCAGGCTCATCACCTTCTGGCAACGGAGATTTCATTTCATCTCTTACGCCAGGTAAATAACAAGCAAAAGCTACTTCTCCTATTGTTTTCTTTTTATTTGATTTAGAAACAATAAATTCTCCGTCTTTGAACTCAACATCTTCTGGATTTGCCTCTAACATTTTAGCTGTAACTCTTTTACCTTTTTCAACTATTTTTTTACAAGCATTTACAATAGCAATACCACCTACAGCTAAAGATCTAGAACCGTATGTTCCCATACCGAATGTTCCTTTGTCTGTGTCGCCATGAACTATATCTATATTTTCTATTGGAACACCTAATTCATCTGCTGCTATTTGAGCAAAAGTTGTTTGGTGACTTTGTCCATGACTATGTGAACCTGTATAAACAGTCACTTGTCCAGTTGGATTAAATCTAACCTCAGCAGATTCCCATAATCCAACTCCACATCCTAAAGACATTACAGCAGCTGAAGGAGCGATACCACATGCTTCAAAATATGAGGTAACACCTATTCCTCTAAGTTTTCCTTTAGCTTCAGACTCTTTTCTTCTCGCCTCAAAACCTTTGTAATCTGCCATCTGTTTTGCCTTTTCCATTCCAGCAACATAATCACCAGAATCTACTGTATGAACTAAAGTTTGTTTAAAAGGAAATGCTGTAGGGAAATTTTTAATTCTAAGTTCAGTTTTATCTATCCCTAATTCCATTGAAGCTTTTTCAACTAATCTTTCAATAGTATATGTAGCTTCAGGTCTACCTGCACCTCTATAAGCATCTACTGGCGCTGTGTTTGTATATACGGCTTTTACATTTGTATAAGCTGCTGGAATTTCATAAACCCCAGTTGCACAAGGTCCAAATAAATAAGTTGGTGTCACTGTGCCGAATACTCGAGCATAAGCTCCAAGGTTTGCTATGGTCTCATTTTTAAAACCAAGAAACTTTCCATCTTTAGTGACCGCTAATTCTGCATGAGTTACATGATCTCTTCCATGAATATCAGTTAAAAAAGATTCTGATCTTTCTGCAACCCACTTTATAGCCCTATTAATTTTTTTAGCTGCCCAACTACAAACAATATCCTCGTTATAGACATTTATTTTAGAACCAAAACCACCACCGACATCTGGAGCTACAACTCTTAACTTATGTTCAGGAGCTACATTTCCAAAAGCAGACATTATCAATCTTGATAAATGTGGATTTTGACTTGTTGTATATAAAGTAATCTCTTCAGATGCTGCATTGTAATCGGCAACACATGCTCTTGGCTCCATTGCATTTGGAATTAATCTATTATTAATGATATCAATAGAAATTACTTTATCAGCCTTATCAAATGCTTCTTTAACTTTTTGTCTATCGCCTAATAACCAGTCAAAACAAAGATTTTTATCGATTCCTTCATGAATAGTATCTCCATTCATAGCATCTGCAGTACTTGTGACTGCTTTTAATACTTTGTAATCAACTTCAACTTTTTCTGCAGCTTCTTTTGCTTCTGCTAAACTTTCAGCAATTACAACTGCAACAGGATCTCCAACAAAATTTACATTATCTTTAGCTAGTGGAGGGTTTCCAGGACATTTCATTTCTGTACCATCTTCACTTCTGATTGCCCAACCCGCAATTAAACCTCCAATTTTATCATCTGCTATTTCTTTGCCTGTAAGTATGCTTACTACTCCTGATGATTTTAAAGCTTTATCAATATTTAATTTTTTAATAGATGCTCTTGCATGTGGAGACCTAACAAAAATCGCGTAAGTTTGATTTGCTAAATTAATATCTGCTGTGTATCTGCCTTTACCAGTTAAAAATCTTTTATCCTCTTTTCTCTCAACTCTAGAACCTACTAAACTTGCCATTTTCTTTTTCCTCCTTAAAATTACATTTTTGTTGCTGCTTCTTTAACCGCGGCAACAATATTTTGATATCCTGTACATCTGCAAATATTTCCTTCTAACCAATCTCTAATTTCTGTATCTGATGGTTTTTTGTTTTTTTGCAAAAGATCAACTGCGCTCATAACCATTCCTGGAGTACAAAAACCACACTGTAAGCCATGAAGTTTTTTGAACGCTTCTTGCATTGGATGCATTTTTCCATTTGTTTCTAAACCTTCAATGGTTGTAACTTTTGACCCATTAACATCAGCTGCTAAAGCCGTACAACTTTTTAAAGAATTTCCATCAACATTAACTACACATGCTCCGCATTGACTAGTGTCACATCCAATATGTGTACCTGTTAACTGTAAATGCTCTCTTAAAAATGTAGATAGTAAAGTGTTATCTGAAGCCTCTTTTTCGACTTTTCTTCCATTAACTTCTAGTGAAATTTTACCCATAATCTCTCCTTTAATTAATATCTTTACCCATCAAGATTTAATCATTTTGAGAATGTAAAGGCAACTATCAAATTTAAACTCTAGTAAAACTAGAATTTATTTTAAAAACATCCAATAAATTAAGAAAATTCCTAGAACTACTGCGGCAGTTAAATATCTATAATTAATTTTTGATACAGGTACTTTTTGATCGTCGGATTCAGCTATCTCAATTGATTCATTTTTTTCAAAAGAAATTAATTCAGAAAATTTACCAAAAAATATATCTGCCATTTTTTTTGCTGTCATATCTATAAGTCGTGAACCTACTTGTGCAATTTTACCGCCTACTTGTGCTTCAACGGAATAAATTAAATTTGTTCCATTGTCTGTATCCTCAAGTTTAACTTCAGCTTCTCCTGAAGCAAAGCCAACTAGAGAGTTTCCAGATCCTAATATCTTATAGCTGTTAGGAGGATTTAAATCTTTTAATTCAATGTCACCAGAAAAGGTTGCATTAAAAGGTCCAATTTTATTTGTAGCTTTTGCAGAAAATTCAGTATCAGATTTTTTATTAAATTCTTCACATCCCGGGATTGCTTGTTTTAGTATTTCTGGATCATTTAATGCTTCCCAAACTTTTTGTTTTTCTAAATTAATTTTATAAGATCCTGTTAATTTCATAAATTAAACATATAATAAATTATGGACGAAAATACAAAAAAAGAATTACAATCTGCAGCTTTTGAAAGATTAATTTCTCATCTTAGAGAAAGAAAAGATGTACAAAATATTGATCTAATGAATCTTGCGGGTTTTTGTAGGAACTGTCTTTCTAAATGGTACCGAGAAGAAGCTGGAAAGAAAGGTATAGAAATTTCTGATCCTGATGCAAGAGAACATGTTTACGGGATGCCTTATTCTGAATGGAAAGATAAATATCAAAAATAATTATTTTTCTTTAAGTCTAGGGAATAATTCTACAAAATTACAAGGTTTATGATTAACGTCTAATTGATGCTTTAATATTCCATCCCACGCATCAGTTACACCGCCTGAGGATCCTGGTAATGCAAATATATATTTACCATTAGATAAAGCTGCACAAGCTCTAGATTGTATAGACGATGTTCCAACTGTTTTTAGACTTATTGTTCTAAAAACCTCTCCAAATCCAGGTATATGTTTATCTGCAATTTCATTAACTGCTTCAGGAGTTATATCTCTTCCAGTAAGACCTGTTCCTCCAGTAGTAATAATAACGTCTATATCTTTTTGATTAGTCCATTCTTTTAAAATTTTTACAATATCTTCTTTATTGTCTTTACAAATTTTTCGATCAATTAATTGATGTTTTGCTTCTTTAATTTTTTCAACTAAGATTGCACCCGATTTATCATTATCAAATGTTCTTGTATCTGTTACAGTTAATAAAGCTATATTTACATCCATAATTTAAAAATGATTATATTATCAATTCTTTTCTTTGTAACTGCATTAATATACTCAAGTGTTGGTTTTGGTGGCGGCTCAACATATCTTGCAATACTTTTAATTTGGGGTGTACCTTACACAATATTTCCCGTTATAGCTCTTGTATGTAATATTATTGTTGTATCTGGTAATTCTATCAATTTTATAAGATCTAAAAATATAAATATTAATTTACTTTTTCCTTACTTAATTGGCTCTATTCCTTTTGCATTTATTGGAGGATCAATAACAATTGAAAAAAGTTTATTTGAGATTTTATTATTTTGTGTTTTGTTGATTGCAGGGATTTTTTTATTAATTGAGAGTAAATCTTTTAATAAAGAGCAAATTAAAATTAACAAAATACCAAGATTAATCTCAATTTCTATTGGATCAATAATTGGCTTTATCTCAGGTATAGTGGGAATTGGTGGAGGAATTTTTTTAAGCCCTTTTTTATTTTTAATGAAAGCTGGATACCCTAGACATATCACAAGTAGTGCATCTTTATTTATATTAATCAATTCTATCTTTGGAATAGTTGGACAGCTGACAAAAGATCAAGTTTTAGATCAAGTTATTACCTACTGGCCATTATTTTTATCGGTACTTATTGGAGGACAAATTGGTAGCGTGTTAAACATTAAATTTTTATCGAACAAAATATTAGCTCTACTAACTTCTTTTCTTGTAATTTTTGTCGCAATAAGAATGGGAATTAAACTAATAGCTTAATATTGAATAAATTTGCTTTTAATATATTTAAAGCATTATGAAAAATATTAAGCCTTTTGGTCCATCAATAGGAAAGACAAAAATTTCAAAGAAATTTTTAGATATCTTAAATAAAGAGATTGATAATAAAGTTTTAACAAAAAAAAATGATTATAGCTCCAAACTAGCTAGTCAAATTAAAAAAGAAATTAAAATTTCTGATAATTTCATAAAAAAAAAATTAGAAAGAGAAATAAAAAAAAATGTCAAAAATTTTCTAAAAAATGAAAAGATTAAAAAAGTTAAAGATATAAAAATATTAAATTTATGGGTAGTTAGTCAATTTAAAGATGAATATAACCCTATTCATTATCATGATGGAGATATATCTGGTGTGGGTTATTTAAAAGTTCCAAATGGTATGACTAAAAATAAATTTTTAAAAAACAAAAAAGATAAGACTAATGGTACAATTGATTTTATAAACGGTCAAAGGGGGTTTTTAAGCAGAAGTATTTTTAATATTGTGCCTAAAAAAAGAGACTTAATAATTTTTCCAAACTATTTAATGCATACTGCATACCCATTTAATATCAATGCTGAAAGAAGATCTTTTTCTTTTAATGCTAAAATCATTTTTAGAAAATAATGATTAACAAAGATTTTTTTAAAAAAATTAGAATATTAGATGGAGGAATGGGTCAAGAATTACTTGCAAGAGGGATGAGGCCAAATTCAACTTTATGGAGTGCTAATGCAATATTAGATGAAAATTATCATCAACTTGTTTTAGACACACATATTGATTTCATAAAAGCTGGTGCAGAAATCATTGTCACAACGACTTTTGCTACAAGGCAAAAACGTTTAAAAGAGAATAATCTTTTAGATAAATTTGAATATTTAAATCAAAAAGCAGGTGAAATTGCTCAAACAGCAAAACGAAAATTTCCCAACACTTATATTGCTGGTGGTATACCTCCGCAAAATTTAACTTATGAAGCAGATGATAGAGATGAGGTCGAAATTATTGAAAACTTTAATAGTCAAGCAAAAGCGTTAAATCCATATGTTGATTTTTTTTACTTTGATGTTTGGAGTAGTGTTAAAGAGGTTAAGTGTGGAATTGAAGCTATAAAAGAATTTAAAAAACCATATTTAATTGGATTACATGTATCTGAAGGAACAACTTTACCTAGTGGGGAAAAGATCAAAAATGTCAAAAAAATAATTGATGAAAACGCTCTTGGAGTGCTGTTGTCTTGTGTTTCTCCCGAAAATTTTGAAAAAAACTTAAATGAATTAAAAAGTTTAAATATACCATTTGGTTTCAAATTAAATGGTTTTATTACCACTAAACTAAGAGAAAGTTACACATCAGTTTTTTTAGGTAAAAAATCTAATCCAAATGAAATTTTAGGGAAAAGACAAGATTTGACACCAATTAGAATTCAAGAAATTGCTAAAAAATTTAAAGACGCTGGGGCAACTATTCTTGGGGGATGCTGTGAAACAAGTCCTTCACACATAAAAGCAATCGCAAACCTTAAGTAACGTTTTTATAATCTGCTTTTCTTGCTAAATATATTCCAATAAATACAGCAATTAATGCGACTATAATTTTTGAGGTAATTATTTCATTAAGAAATATGTATCCTAAAATAATTCCAAATATTGGAATGATATATGAAACTTGTGAATGAAATATGAGACCATTTGTTTTTAAAATTCTGAATCTTAATAACCATGCTATCCCGGTAGGGAAAATTCCTAAATATATTACTGATATAATAGAGTCTGTTGAAGGATTTAACATCCAAGGTTTTTCAAAAATTAAAGTGAATGGAAGAAGTATAATTGTTGACCAAATTAAAATTGAACCTGTAACATTTTCATTTTCTTTATTGCTTATTTTTAAGGTTATTACTCCTCCAATTACATAGCAAGTTGATCCAAGTAGAATTAAAAGTGCAGCAACAAAGTTATTTTCATTTATTAAAAAGTCATCTGAAAACAAAAATACTATTCCTGAAAATCCTATTAATAATCCAATAGTTTTTAATAAGTTAAATTTTTCTCCTTTTAAAAAAAAGTGAGCTAGAACTGTTGAGCTTAATGGTGTTGTGGACATCAATATTGCTGCTAAGTTACTTTGAACAAAATTCACTCCATAAGATATTAGTATGAATGGAATAACTAAATTTACCAATCCAATAATTGCAAACCACTTCCAGTCTTTTGAGAATGCTTCAATTTTTATATTTTTATAAAAACATAAAATTAAAACTGGTATAGCTCCCAAAAAAGATCTTAAAAAACCTATTGTAATAGGTCCAAATGAGTATGTCGCAATCTTTATATTAAAAAAAGCAGACGCCCATATTAATGACAACAATGTCAACAACAAATAATCAACTAATTGTGGTTTTCTCATTCTGTTATTTCGTTTATCTCACCAGAGGTTAAGGCAATTAAATTTTCAAAATTTATTTCGAATACTGCATTAGGATGACCTGCGGCTGCAAAAATAGAGGAAAATCTATTTAAAGTTTCATCAATAAAAATTTTTATTTTTGTTAAATGTCCTGTTGGAGATACTCCACCAATTGTATATCCAGTAATTTTTTTAACATCTTCTGGGTTCGCCATTGAAACATCTTTTTCATCTAAAATTTTTTTTAATTTATTTAATGAACACCTTTTATCTCCAGAAACTAAACATAAAACATAACTATCCCCTGCTTTAAAAAGTAAGCTTTTGACAATGGCTCCTACTTTGCAACCTAAAGCTGTAGCTGCATCGTTAGCTGTTCTGGCAGTATGCTCTAACACAATCACTTTAAGATCTCGGTTAAATTGTTTCAGCGATTTTTCTGCTCTTAAAACTGCCTCTTTATTTAATATTGAATTCACAAGTTTAATAAATTTATTATTTTAGTGACTAATTACACTACTTATGTGAAAATTGCATAGGTGTTATTTATTAAATAAGCAATATTTTTAAGTATTTTTTTGCTAATTAGGCCAAACAAAATTACATAGGAGACAAAATGAGTGCAGCAAACGTTTTAAAGTATATCAAAGAAAAAGATGCGGAATTTGTAGATTTAAGATTTACAGACCCAAGAGGTAAACTTCAGCATTTAACTATGGACTCAACAGTAGTTGATGAGGGAATGTTAAATGAAGGTGTGTTTTTTGATGGTTCTTCTATTGCAGGATGGAAAGCAATTAATGAATCTGACATGATTTTAAAGCCGGATACTTCAAGAATGTTTATGGATCCTTTTACGTCTCATAATACAGTAGTTTTGTTTTGCGATATTCTTGATGCGATAAAGAAAACACCATATGAGAGAGATCCTAGAGGTATAGCAAAAAAAGCAGAGGAGTATTTAAAATCCTCTGGAATTGGTGATAAAGCATTTTTTGGTCCAGAGCCTGAATTTTTTGTATTTGACGATGTTCGAATTAAAAATGATATGAATGAATGTGGCTTTGTCCTAGACAGTAAAGAAGGTCCCTATAACTCTGGGAAAGAATACGAAAACGGAAACATGGGTCATAGACCGGGTGTAAAAGGAGGATACTTCCCTGTTCCGCCTGTAGATAGCGAACAGGATATGAGAAGTGAATATTTAAAAAACTTAAAAGAAGTGGGTATTAAAGTTGAAAAACATCACCATGAAGTTGCACCAAGTCAGCATGAATTAGGAATGTATTTTGGAACTTTAGTTGATCAAGCAGATAATGTTCAGTTATACAAATATGTTGTTCAAATGGTAACTCATTCATTTGGAAAAACAGCAACATTTATGCCTAAACCAGTTGCGGGTGATAATGGTTCTGGAATGCACACTCACCAATCAATATGGAAAGGTGATACACCGGTATTTTCTGGTGATGCTTACTCAGGCTTGTCGGAAAAAGCTTTGCATTACATTGGTGGAATTTTAAAACATGCAAAAGCAATAAATGCATTTTCAAATGCAACTACAAATAGCTATAAAAGATTAATTCCTGGTTTTGAGGCTCCAGTATTACTAGCTTACTCAGCTAGAAATAGATCAGCATCATGTAGAATTCCGATTACCTTAAGTAAAAAAGGCGCAAGATGTGAAATTAGATTCCCTGATGCATCAGGAAATCCTTATTTAACTTTTGCAGCAATGTTAATGGCTGGAATAGATGGAATTAAAAATAAAATTCATCCAGGTGAATCATTTGACAAAGATTTATATGAATTACCACCAGAAGAAGTTAAATCTATTCCGACTGTATGCGGATCATTAAGGGAAGCAATGGAAAGTTTAGATAAAGACAGAGAATTTTTAACTCAAGGTGGTGTCTTTACTGATGACCAAATTGATGCTTATATTGCTTTAAAGTTCGAGGAAATTCATAAATTTGAACATGCACCTCATCCTGTTGAGTTTGAGATGTATTATAGCTGCTAAATAATTAGCTACTGTTTTGTTGTTGCAATTGTATTCTTGTTAATACCTTTTTTTACGACGTAATCTTGGGTACCATTAGCACCAGTTTCAACTTCTTTTCGTAAATCTTTAAAGAAAGCTTTTTCTTTTAAAGAATCTTTTAGGTTCTTAACTAGATTTTTAAACTCAAATTTATTCATAACGAATCTATATACTAGATATGCATAAAATGCAATTCAGATATGCAAATATTAGGATAATACAACCTATGATGTTTTGAAGGATTCTCCACAGCCACATCGCTCAGTTTCATTTGGATTATTAAATACAAATGACGAGGACAATTCCTCTTTTTTATAATCCATTTCAGTTCCGAGCAGATACATAATAGCAGCTGAGTCAACGAATACTTTTACACCCTTATCCTCAATAACTTCATCATTAGGATTTAACTCTTTTGTGTATTCCATTACATATGACATCCCTGCGCAACCACCAGATTTTACTGATACTCTAACACCAATAGAATCTTTTTCAGCATTAGCCATTATCTCTTTTATTCTTGATGCTGCGTTATTACTTAATTTGATTATAGGGTTCATTACAAATTCAATTCCAATTTAGCTGATTCCGACATCATATCTTTGTTCCATGGTGGGTCCCAAACTAGCTCAAGATCAACATCCTCTATACCTTCTACCTGCATTGCACCCTCTTTTACCTCTTTTGGTAAACTTTCTGCAACTGGACAATTTGGAGTTGTCAAAGTCATTTTAATAATTGCAAACTTTTCATCCTTTACTTTAATATCATAAATCAAACCCAATTCGTAGATATTTACAGGTAACTCTGGGTCATAAATTTTTCTTATTTCTTCAATTATCTGTTCTTTTTTTGACATAATTTAATTTTCTGTTTTTACTTCTTCTGTTTTTTCATCAAAAGCAGAAACCATTGTGTGCCAAGATAAGGTTGCACATTTAACTCTCATTGGATATTGCTTAACACCAGATAAACACATCAGTTTAGTTTTTTCATCCTCACTCAAATACTCAGATTTTAATTCAGGATTTTCTTTAATCATGCCTAAAAAATCCTCAACTATTTCCTTAGCTTCATGCTCATTTTTTCCTTTGATCAAATCAGTCATTATAGAAGCTGAAGCCATTGAAATGGCACAACCGCTCCCTTCAAAAGATGCATCTTCTACAATTTTTTGTCCATTTAATTTTAAATAAACATGAACATTATCACCACAAAGAGGATTGTTGCCTTTCGCGTCTTTATTATAACCTTCTGTCTTTCTAAGATTTCTAGGATTCTTACCGTGTTCTAGTATTATTTCTTGATAAAGTTCTTTTAAATTCATTATAGATTAAATATTTTTTTACAGTTGTTTATCGACTCATTTAGCTGATCTAAATCTTCTTTTGTGTTATAAATACCAACTGAGGCTCTGGCACTTGCTGGAATATTTAATTTATCATGAAGAATTTGACAACAATGATGTCCTGCTCTTATTGCAACTCCATCTTCATCCAAGATGGTTGCAATATCATGTGGGTGAACTCCTTCTATTGTGAATGATAACACCCCTCCTTTATTTTTTGGATTTCCAATTAGTTTAACTGAATTATTTTTTTGCAATAGTTCTTGTCCATAATTAACTAAGTCAGCTTCATGTTTCATTACGTTTTCTATACCAATATTTTCTAAAAATTTTATTGATTGATCAAAGGCAATTACCTGTGCTGTAGCCATAGTTCCTGCCTCGTATTTATTAGGTAATTCACCATAGGAAATTCTATCTTTTTTAACCTCATTTATCATTCCTCCACCACCTTGGTATGGAGGTAATTCTTCTAACCATTTTTTCTTTCCGTAAAGAACTCCTAAACCTGTAGGTCCATACATTTTGTGACATGAAATTGCATAGAAATCACAATCTAAATCTTGCATATCTAATCTTAAATGTGGCGCGCCTTGACATCCATCAACTACAACAATTATTCCTTTTGAATGTGCAAGTTGGGCAATTTCTTTTACTGGTAAAATTGCACCTGTTACATTAGACAAATGAGTAATTGAAATTAACTTTGTTTTTGGAGTTATTTTCTTTTCTATTTCTTCAAGAGTAATTTCACCTTCATCATTTATTTCAGCAAAATTAATTTTTATATTTTTTGATTTTCTTAAGAAGTGCCATGGGACATAATTTGAATGATGCTCAAGTTCTGTAATCAATACTTCATCACCTTCCTGCAAGTAACTTTGGCCCAATGTATTAGCAACTAAATTTAATGCTTCGGTTGCACCCTTTGTAAAAACAATTTCATTTTTATCTTGAGCGTTAATATATTTTTGTACAGACGTTCTTGTATTTTCATATAAATTAGTAGCAGCAACTGCAAGATAATGAACACTTCTACCAACATTTGAAAATTGTTTGGTATAAAATTCATTTATTCTATCTACTACTATCTTAGGTTTTTGAGATGAATTAGCGCTATCTAAATAAACTAGATCATTGTTTTGAATTTTTTCATCAAATATTGGAAATTCTTTTTTTATTTGATCAATATTCATTCTTTAATTCCAATCATATTTTTAATTAAGTTTTTTATTTCTGAATCGGTAATTTTTTCTACAACATCAAGCAAAAAACCATTGATTAATAGCTCCCTTGATTGCTGATAACTTAAACCTCTAGACATTAAATAAAATATTGACTCTTCATTTAAGCTTCCCGAGGCTGAACCATGCGAACATTTAACGTCGTCAGCATAAATTTCTAATTCGGGCTTGGCATTAAACTCTGACTCTTTATTCAGCAATATTGCTTTGCTCAATTGGTATCCATCAGTTTTCTGAGCGTCTGAATTTACAAATATTTTTCCTTGGTACACTGCTTTTGAGCTTTCATCTAACACACTTTTAATTAGTTGGTAACTTTTTGTATTTTCAGTTAGATGATTAATTTTTGATCTGATTTCGTGATGTTTATCATTGTTCAATGAAAAAACACCATTTACAAAAGCTGATGCGTAAATGCCATTTAAATTACAATTTATCTCATTTTTAGAAAAATTTGATCCAGAGGATAAAATAAATGTTTCTGAAATACTATTCTTATCTTGATCGATATTGTTAAAAGAATATTTAATATTTTTATTTTCAAATTTATCTACTTTATAATTTTTTAAAACTGCATTTTCTTTTAATTCAAAGTTATAAAATATATTTAAAAAGTTCTTCTCAGATGTATCATTAAACAAATCAATTAATCTCAATGAGCTATCTTTATCTAGTTCAAAATTAAGTCGTAAATTTATGTTTTTAGACCAAATTTTTGAATTTGTTGTGTGATAGATAATTAAAGGTTTTACTAACTGATAACCTTTTTTTACTAATATTTTAAAACATTTATTAGTAAAAGCATTGTTCAAGTCAGATAATGAATTGCTATTTTTAAACTCATTTATTGTTTCTGATTGATCAATTATTTCTATTTGATCTCTTTTTTCATATTCAAAATCAATTTTTTCAATTCTACCATTTATAAAAACTATTTTATTATGCTCTAATCCATCTACAAATACAGATGTATCAACTTTATTAGTAGATGTTTGATCATTATAGAAACTAAGTTCTCCAATATTATTTTTTATTATTTGATTCAAATCTGAAAATCTCCAATCTTCCTCTTTTCTATTTGGAAAACCTTTGTCTATGAAATTGTCTAAACAAAATTTTTTTATTTCAATATCTTTTTGGGATAAACTTAAATTTTTTATACTATTATCAAAATCTTTTTGTAATTGTTCTTTCATTTAATTAAAATTTTCATATCCTTTTTTTTCTAATTCTAAAGCTAAATCTGGACCACCAGATTTTACAATTTTTCCATTCATCAAAACATGAACAAAGTCAGGTTTTATATAATCAAGCAATCTTTGATAATGTGTAATAATTAAAAATGAATTATTTTTATCTCTTAATGTATTTACTCCGTCTGCAACAGTCTTTAAGGCATCAATATCTAAACCAGAATCAGTTTCATCTAAAATTGACAATTTTGGTGCTAACAATGACATTTGCAAAATTTCATTTTTCTTTTTTTCACCTCCAGAAAAACCAACATTTAATTGTCTGTTTAATTTTTCCTCATCAAATTTTAATTCTTTAGATTTTTCTTTTACCAACTTTAAAAATTCAATAGCATCAAGCTCTTTCTCACCTCTCGCTTTTCTCACAGCATTCAAAGAAGTTTTTAAAAATATATTTGTATTTACACCTGGAATTTCTAAAGGATATTGGAAAGCTAAAAATATACCCTTATGTGCTCTTTCCTCTGTTTCAAGTTCAAATAAATCTTTTTCTTCAAAAAGAACTTCCCCGGAAACTTCATATCCTTTTTTTCCGGATAAAATATTGGACAAAGTACTTTTTCCTGATCCGTTAGGACCCATAATTGCATGAACCTCACCAGGATTTATATCTAAGGATAACCCATTTAAAATAGGCTTATTTTCAATTGTTGCATTTAAATTATTTATTTTAAGCATTAGCCCACACTTCCTTCCAAACTGATACCTACAAGTTTTTGAGCTTCTACAGCAAATTCCATAGGTAATTGTTGTAATACTTCCTTGCAAAAACCATTAACAATCAAGCCAACTGCTTCCTCTGGATTTAATCCTCTTTGTTGACAATAATGTAGCTGCTCTTCGCTAATCTTGGACGTGGTTGCCTCATGAGCAATATTGGACTCAGAATTTTTATTTTTTATGTAAGGAACAGTGTGAGCCCCACATTTATTACCCATCAATAAAGAATCACACTGAGTGTAATTAGTTGAATTTTTGGCTTTTGATGAAATATCAACTAATCCTCTATAAGTCATATCCGAACTACCAGCTGAAATACCTTTCGAAATTATTTTACTTTTAGTATTTTTACCTAAATGGATCATTTTGGTGCCTGTATCTGCTTTTTGATGATTGTTTGTAATAGCTATTGAATAGAACTCACCAACAGAATTATCTCCTTTAAGAATACAACTAGGATACTTCCATGTAATTGCGGAACCTGTTTCAACTTGCGTCCATGAAATTTTTGAATTTTTTCCTTTGCATAAACCTCTTTTTGTTACAAAATTATAAATTCCACCTTTGCCATCTTTATCTCCTGGATACCAATTTTGAACTGTTGAATATTTTATTTCCGCATCATCAAGCGCAATCAATTCTACATTAGCAGCATGTAATTGATTTTCATCTCTCATTGGAGCTGTACATCCTTCTAAGTAACTTACATAACTGCCTTTATCAGCTATAATTAAAGTTCTTTCAAATTGACCTGTATTTGATGCATTAATTCTAAAATAAGTTGATAATTCCATCGGACATCTAACACCCTCTGGAATGTAAACAAAAGAACCATCTGTAAAAACTGCTGAATTTAATGTTGCAAAAAAATGATCACTTGTCGGGATCACAGAACCTAAATATTTCTTGACTAATTCAGGATGATTTTGAATTGCCTCAGATATAGGGCAAAATATAATTCCTTGTTTGGTTAATTGATCTTTAAAAGTAGTTGCTACAGAAACTGAATCGAATACAGCATCAACAGCTATTCCATTTAATCTTGCTTGCTCTTGCAAAGGAATTCCAAGTTTTTTATAAGTTTCTAAAAGTTTAGGATCCAGCTCATCTAAACTCTTTGGTTTATCTTTCATACTTTTAGGAGCAGAGTAATAATATAAATCTTGATAGTCTATTTTTGGAAATTTTGGTTTTTGCCAATCTGGTTCTTTTAATACCTTGAATCTCTCAAAAGCTTTTAATCTAAACTCAAGCATCCATGCAGGCTCTTTTTTAATATTAGAAATAAATTTAATAACATCTTCGTTCAAACCTTTTGGGGCTTGAATATTTTCTATATCCGTTGAAAAACCATATTTATAATCTTTTAAATTATTTATTTCTTTTTGTCTGTTATCCATTCTAAATTCTTTTTTCTTTATTGTTATTTAATAGATCTTTTAGGCTTTTATTTTCAAAGAATGTATTTATGTGTATTTCTAATTCATCCCAAAGATTATGAGTAATACACTTTGTGGCTTTGCCATTGCATCCTTTTTTAGATTCTTTTTTACATTGAACAGTTTTTACTTTTTCATCAACAGCATGAAAAATATTTGTTAATTTAATTTCGTTTGGGTTTTTATTAAGAACATATCCTCCTTGAGTTCCTCTAATACTTTTAACAATTTCGTTTTTTTTTAATTTAGAAAAAATTTGTTCTAAGTAATCTAAAGATATACCTTGTCTCAATGATATATCTCTTAGTGATACTGGGTTGATGTTATCAAACCTAGCTAAATCAACTAATGCCATTACAGCATATCTTCCTTTTGATGTAAGTTTCATTTTTACCCTTAAATTGTGGGTTTTATACATACCTGACCAAAATGGTCAAGTTTAGAGTATAAAAAAAAACTAACATATTGTCGCTGACTTATGATAAACGTACATTTTTTTTGAGAATAATAATCAATATCGCATATGGATAATAAAATTTTAGAAATATTTATTCCTGGTCCTGCAGGAAGACTTGAAGCTAAATATTATAAAAGTAAAAAAAATACATCCCCAATTGCTTTAGTATTACAGCCTCATCCTCAATATGGTGGAACGATGAATAATAAAGTTGTAGTAGATACTTTTCATACTTTTATGGATAACGATTTTTCAGTTTGTAGAGTTAATTTCAGAGGTGTTGGCAAAAGCGATGGAGAGTTTGATAATGGTCAAGGTGAGCTTGCAGATGCAGCGGCAGCTTTAGACTGGTTAGAAAGAGAAAACTTTGATAATTCTCAATGCTGGGTTTCAGGATTTTCATTTGGGTCTTTGATTGCAATGCAATTGTTGATGAGAAGACCAGAAATAAACAGATTTATAGCTATTTCACCCCAACCAAATGTTTATGATTTTTCTTTTTTATCTCCTTGTCCAACTTCTGGATTTGTTGTTTATGGTAAAAAAGATGAATTGGTACCAGCAGAATATATTACTGAACTTGACAAAAGATTAACTGCTCAAAAAGGTATCAGAGTAGAATTTAATGCAATACCTGAAGCTAATCACTTTTTTTCAAAAACAAGTGATGCTTTAATTAAACATCTTAATAAATACATAAAAAAAGAAACAGCACTCTATTAAAAATTTTCTGCCAGTTTCCCACCAACTGTAAATTCCTTACACCCAGTTGTTGAGTTAAAAGAAATTGGTAAATTTAAAAATGATCTTATTGCCAAAAATGCAAATGCTTGAGATTCAATATAATCACCTTTTAAATTATAATTATCTATAATTTCCAAATCAATATTATTTTCTAATGATGTGTAATTTTTTATACAATTAATTAAATTACTATTTTTTCTACCACCACCACAGATTAAAAATTTAATACTATTTTTTTTACTAATATATTTTAATCCTTCTGCAATTAAGTATGCTGTAAAATCTGTTATAGTAGCACATCCATTCTCTAAAGATAAACCTCTTGCAAAAGATACATCAAAATTTTTAATATCTAATGACTGAGAGTAAGAATTTATTTTAAAATTATCTATTGCCTGATTTAGAATTAATTGATCAACTTTTCCTGCTTTCGCTAGTTCACCATTTTTGTCAAATTTTTTATTGGAATTCTTTCTTACCCATTCATCAATTAAACAATTACCAGGACCTATGTCAGAAGCAGAAAGGTTATTTTGAAAATTATCTGAAACATTAATAACTTTTGTAACATTTGCTATGCCACCAATATTTAAGAAACCTATTGGAAATTTAATATTAAAATTTTGACTGATTTTTTTTGATAAAATATGATGAAAAATTGGTGTTAAAGGTGCACCTTGACCATTATTTTGAATATCCGCTTGTCTAAAATCATATATGACTTTTTTTTTGACTATTTGAGATAACAATTTTCCATCTCCTAATTGATTGGTAATTTTATCTTCTGCGTTATGAAAAATTGTTTGACCATGAAAACCAATCAGATCAATTGGATCTCTATATTTTTTTAATGATTGATTAACTGCATCGGCATGAAAAAGAGTTAAATTACGCTCTAATTCTCTTAATTTTTCTGAATTTTGTAAAAGATTTTTCTTTGTTAAGACTAAATCTCTTAATCGAACTAACTGATCCTGAAGATTTTTATCGTACTCATAATAATCATCTAAAATGTTTGAAAATTCATCATATCCATCTGAACTAATTATAGATAAATCAATACCATCCATAGATGTTCCGCTCATTAGTCCAATTGCAGTATATAATTTTTTTTTCATTGATATGTTTTTTAAAAAAAATTTGTATATTGTAACTATAAACTTATGAATAAATTTTTAAAAGAATTTAAAGATAGAGGTTTTTTCTATCAATGCACAAGTGAAGAAGAATTATCTAAACAATTGGATGAAAAAAAGATTAAAGGTTACATAGGTTTTGATTGTACAGCTGAAAGCTTACATGTAGGCAGCTTGTTGCAAATAATGTGTTTGAGACTACTTCAAAAAAATGGACATCGACCAATAGTTTTACTTGGTGGAGGAACTACAAGAATTGGGGATCCATCTGGTAAAGACAAAACTAGAAAAATTTTAAGTGAAGAAGAAATAGAAAAAAATATTAAAAATATTAAAAATATTTTAAAAAAATTTTTAGATAATGACGACCCAAATACAAAACCAATATTTGTAAATAATTATACTTGGCTTAAAGATTTAAATTATATTTCATTTTTAAGAGATATTGGGAAACATTTTACTATAAATAGAATGCTAACATTTGATAGCGTAAAACTCAGATTAGATAGAGAACAATCTCTAAGTTACATGGAATTTAATTATATGATTTTACAAGCATATGATTTTCTTGAACTAAATAAGAAAGAAAATTGTGTCTTACAAATAGGAGGTTCAGATCAATGGGGAAACATTATTAATGGTGTAGAACTTATTAAAAGATATTCTAATAATCAAACCTTTGGTTTAACAACGCCCTTAATTACACTGGCTACTGGTGCTAAAATGGGTAAAACTGAAAGTGGGGCAATTTGGTTGGATGAAAAATATTTATCAGCTTATGATTATTGGCAATTTTGGAGAAACGTAGATGATAGAGATGTAATCAAATTTTTAAAAATGTTTACTGAAGTTGAAGTTAAAGAAATACAAAAAATTAAGGATAAAGATATAAATGAATTAAAAATACTACTAGCAAATAAAACCACAGAAATGTTGCACGGAAAGGAAGCAGCTAAAAATTCTGAGCAAGCTGCAAAAGAAGCTTTTTCTGGAAACTCTCTTGGTTCAAACTTACCCAAAGTTAACATTCAAACAAACAAAATAGAACAAAAAATTAATATAGTTGAACTTGTGTTGTTATCTAAATTAGAAAATTCAAAAAGTGAAATCAGAAGACTTGTGAAAGGAAATGCGGTTAAAATAAATGACGATGTTATTTCAGATGAAAAATTCGAAATCAACAAAAATTTATTTAAAGATAAATATCTTAAACTTTCCCTTGGAAAAAAAAGACATATTAAAATAGAGTTAAATTAATTTTTTTTAATTTTCTCTAAAGTTCTAGTAATAAATCTGGGTGTTAAAGTTTTTATAGGATTTACAGTTGTTTCTAAATCTTTAGGGGGACCTTTAATTTTAAAGCTAACTCCAAAAACACCATCACCTACTTTCTTTCCAATTAATAAATCTCCAAGTAGAGGTATTGAAGCGATAGATCTGTTGATTGTTGTCGCTGGAACCAAAGTTCCTCTTAAACTGATTAATTTATCCTCTTCAATGTATCCTTCTAATAAAATAGATATTGCTGGTCCAATTGCATATAACTCTTGAATTTTCATAAGTTTACCTTGATTTGTAAAATTCATTTCAAAATCTGTAAACCTAATCCCCTCTCCTGTAAGTAAGTCCGCTATTCCTTGAAGAGATGCAAGAGCCAACAACTTGGTTAGTGCTGGAATTTCTTTAACTTTAAAATTATCAATTACTAATTTAGAGGTTGAAACTCCATCTTTTTTCAAAGAGTAAAAGTCTAAATATCCATCTCTATCATCTTTAAAACCTTTAATGAATTTGTATCTGTCAACTAGGGGTTTTGCTTTAGATGAGAAAAGAGTGGTAATTTTTTCACCTTGACCGTTTGTTCTAACTGTAAATTTTATATTTTGTGAATTGTTATAAAAAGCTAAAATATCAGCTTCTTCTACTTTATTATTAATAATATTTATCTTTCCACTTAAGTCCTTAACCAAGTATATTTTATCAAGGTAAACTTCCTTAAGATTTAGGTCCATATTTAAATTTTTTTCAAAAAGAGTGTTTTCTTTTATATCATCGGCATCTAGTAAACTCGAAATTAAAGAATTTGCATTTAATGAAGTACCATCAATTAAATAATTTTGACCTTCTCGTTTTTTTATATTGTAATTATTTTTTTTATTTTCTGTATCTAAATAATTAAAATTTGCCTGATCTATTTTTACTATTTGATTATAATTGTTGAGAGATAAATTCTTAATTTTAATTTTATTATTTTCTTCGTTAATAATAAAGCTATTTATATTAAGATTTTTATTATTTTTAAATTCTCCTTTTATTAGAAGATTCATTTTACTTTTATCTTTTTTTTTATAATTAATACTATCAATTTTAAATTTTGTATTTTTTATATTTAAATTAGCATCAAAACTTATTTGGTTTTTTTTTTTCTCAATAAAATAATTAATTTCTTCAAAATCATTATTGATTTTAAATTTTCCAGAACCTAAAAAAGTTAAGTTATTATTTTTAAAATTAATTTTTAATTTTTGGTTATTAAAATTAATATTTTTATTAGTTTGAGGAAAGAAAATTTTTAAAAAATCTTGTTGTTCTAAAACTATATTTTTTAAAAATAATTCTAAATCTATACTTAAATCCTTATCTTTTTTATTTATTAAATATTTAATTTCATCTACTTCATCAGAATTTAACTGAATTTGTCCCTCGCCGTTAATTGATAAGTTGTTATTCTTATAATTTAAATTTAATTTATGATTATTAAGTAAAATTAAGTCATCAACTTCAGGGAAATAGTTATTAATTATTTTTAAATTTTTATATTTTAGCTGAGTAATATTTATAGCAGAATTTAAAATAATATTTTTTACTTTGAATTTTTCACTTATTTCTAAAGAAAATTCGTTATTTGTTTTAAATTTAGCATTATCAATAATTATATTTTCAAAACTTAAATTTAATAATTTTAATATATTTGAATTTAAAACTGACTGATCATTTTCAACAATAGCATCAATTAGAAAACTATTTTTTCTCTTTTTTATATTTAGTTTTTTTGAAATAAATTCAACCTCATCCACTTTAAAATTTATTTGGTTAAAAAAATAATTGTCTTTTTTAAAATTGAAATTAAAATTTATATTCTTTATATTTGTCTTATTTAAAAAATTAATAGTTGCATCTTTAATCAAACCCTCAATGATATAATCATTTTTAAGCTTACCATTTTCATCGATGTTCAATCTCAGATCTATAATTACATGACCTTTTTTTACAATTTTTTCTAATACAAATAATTCAGGTTTATTATTTGTAGTCCTAATAAATTTAATTAAATCTTTTAATAATATAGACTTAGTTGTTACCTCTATATTAGAAGATGAAATCTTATTTTTAATAAGAGAACTGAGCGAAACTTGCGTTGTGATACTTTCTAATGCTAAAGATCTTTTTGAAAAATATACTGTGGTACCAATTGTTTTTGCATTAATTTTCAGTTTAAAAGGATCTAGCGTTAATTTAATTTTTTTTAAATCTATATCTACTTTTTTATTTATTAGTGAAATTCTTTTTTTAATTTGGTTGTTAAATTTATCTGTCTCTACACCTACGGTGCTAAGGTAAACTGTCAAAATAACTAAAACTGACAGAAGCAGGATAAAATATTTTAAAATATTATTTTTCATTTAATTTATAAAGCGATTGTTCCAAAAATTCATCAATATCGCCATCTAATACTTTATCAGGACTAGTGCTTTCAAAATTAGTTCTATTATCTTTTACAAGTCTATAAGGTTGAAGTATGTATGATCTAATTTGATGGCCCCACCCTATTTCAGATTTAGAACTTTCGACATTTTGACTTTTTTCCTCTCTTTTTTTAATTTCATGATCATATAATCTTGCTTTCAGCATATTCATGCATGTTTCTTTATTTTTATGTTGTGATCTTTCATTTTGACATTGAACAACAATCTTTGATGGAATGTGAGTTATTCTAACTGCACTGTCAGTAGTATTAACATGCTGACCACCTGCTCCACTGGAACGATAGGTGTCTATTCTTAAATCTTTTTCTAAAATTTCTATATTTATATTTTCATCTACAACTGGATAAATCCAAACACTTGCAAAACTTGTGTGCCTTCTTGCTCCAGAGTCAAATGGAGATATCCTAACTAATCTATGTATTCCCGACTCTTTCTTTAACCATCCAAAAACATAGTCACCATCTATTTTAATTGTTGCTGACTTTATTCCAGCCTCGTCACCTCTATGTTCACTAATCAAACTCGATTTAAAATTTTTTTTATCAGACCATTTTAAATACATTCTTCTTAGCATATCAGCCCAATCTTGACTTTCTGTGCCTCCAGCACCAGCATGAATTTCTATATAACAATTTAAAGGGTCTGCTTCATTAGATAAAAAACATTTAATTTCATTTTTTTTAACTTCACTTCTTAAATCTTTTATATTTTGTAAAACTTCATTTTGAACTTGTAAATTTTCTTCCTCATGCGCCAATTGACTCAAATCATCTAAATCTTTTAGCTTTTCGACATTATTATTTAAAGAATTTGTTAAATCTTCATAAAATTTCTTTTCTTTGATTACTCTTTGAGAATTATTTTTATCTTGCCAAAAATTGGCACTCAACATTTGTGAGTTTAAAGATTGTAGCTTTGAATAGATGTTGTTTTTTTCAAAGATACTCCTGTATTTTTTGATTTATCTTTTCAATATCTTCTTTTAAATTTTGATAATTAATATCCATTAGTAAAACTTTAATATATTATTTGAATCTAATCTATCTGAATTTGTATAAAGTACTTTTCCATCAACCACATTTTCTTTTTTAAAAACCTCAATAATAGTATTCTTTGAGTTAAATTTTGCTTTTTGACCTGTTAAAGGGTCAACAACCATCATCACTGTACCTTTAGCAGCCTTAAATGGTCTTGCATCATTTTTGTTAATAGAATCACTTATAAAATTTTTGAATATTGGCAAAGCCGTTTTAGATCCTGTTTCATATTTTCCTAATGGAATTGGATTATCAGAACCAACATAAACACCAACTAGTACATTTGAGGTAAAACCTATAAACCAAGTATCTGTATTTTTATTTGTTGTTCCAGTTTTACCTGCAATATTTAAATTTAAGTCTTTTAGTTTTTTAGCTGTACCTCTTTGAACAACTCCTTCTAAAATTGATGTCATTTGAAAAGCTGTTTCTGGAGAAAAAATTTGCGTATAGTTATTTTTAATATCTGGATAATCGTTTGTTAAATAAGAAATTTGATCACAATTTATACATTTTCTTCTATCGTTATTAAAAATCGTATTTCCCTCACTGTCCTGAATCCTATCTATCAATATTGGTTCAACAAGTTTTCCTCCATTAACAAAAACTGAATAAGCAGATGTAAGTTTTAATAAAGTTGTTTCAGCAGATCCCAAAGATATTGATAAAAGTTCTTCTGGATTATCATAAATTTTTAATGCTTTTGAAAAATCAACTATTTTCTCTACACCAAGATTTTGGGCTATTCTTACTGTCATTAAATTTCTAGATTTCTCCAAACCAACCCTCAAAGTCGAGGGCCCATAAAATTTTTTTCCATAATTTTCTGGTTTCCACATTTTTAAATCATCTCCTTGGTCTAAAACCAGTGGTGCGTCTAGAACTAGTGATGTTGGTGTAAAATTATTCTCTAAGGCTAATGCATAAACAAATGGTTTAAAAGCTGATCCAGGCTGTCTTTTAGCTTGAGTTGCTCTGTTAAATTCACTTTGTTTAAAACTAAAACCACCACTTAGTGCTAAAACTCTTCCAGTAAATGGATCCATAACAACAATTCCGCCATTTACCTTTGGTAATTGTTGTAAGTTAAAAATATTTTCTTTAAGGTTTTTAACATAAATAATATCACCAGGTTTTAATAATTTATTAAATTCTTTTTTTGTCCAAGAAATACTCTGATATTCAATTATACCTTTGATATTATCTTCTGTTTCTATTTCTACTGAAAATTTATTTATCTTTTTGACTATTGCTAATTTCCAATCAATTGAATTTTCTAATTTATATTTTTCTAAATCTTTTTTCCATTCTGAATTATAAATCTTGTTAGTAAGTGGTCCTCTCCATCCCTTTCTTTTATCGTATGCTATTAATCCATCTCTAAGTGATTTTGTTGCAATTGTTTGTAAATTTAAATCTATTGGAGTATTGATATTAAAACCTTGTTTGTAAACTTTATCATAGCTCAAAGTTTCGATTACACTCTTTCTCACATCCTCAATAAAATATTGAGTATCTTCTAAATAAATTTTTTTATTTTTTTTTAAAATTATTTCCTCTTTTGAGAGTTTTTCATACCATTCTGAGGTTAAATAATTATTATCTAACAAATTTTTTAAAACTAAATTTCTTCTAAATTTTGCTATATCTGGGTTTCTGTAAGGATTATATCTACTAGGTGCTTTTGGCAAAGCTGCTAACAAAGCAGCTTCTGAGTAATTTAAATCTTTAATAGATTTATCAAAATATTCTAAGCTCGCTGCAGCTACTCCATATGCTCCACTTCCTAGATATATTTGATTTAAATAAAGTTCTAGAATTCTTTCTTTAGATAAAGCTCTCTCAATTCTAAAAGCTAGAATTGCTTCCTTAATTTTCCTATTTAAACTTACTTCATTTGTTAGTAAAAAGTTTTTTGCTACCTGTTGAGTAATTGTAGATGCTCCCTCTAACCTTTTAGATGATAAAATATTTGAAATATTATTTATTACAGCTCTAATAACACCTTTAGCATCAACGCCTGGATGTTTAAAAAAATTTTTATCTTCTGCAGATAAAAATGCGTTAATTACATTTTTTGGAATTGAATTAAATGGAACAAATACTCTTTTTTCCTGTGAAAAATCTGCCACCAAATCACCATTACCTGAGTAAACTTTGCTGGAAACAGAAGGTTTATAGCTTTTAAGAAATTTATAATCTGGTAAATCATTAGAATAAGTCCATAAAACACTTATTATCGAAATTGCTGATAATAGAATAAAAGAAGTAATTAAAATAAGGATATTTCTAAAAAATTTATTCATTTTAATTTCATTATATCTTGGAATTTGTTAAAGATATGGCAAGAAAATTAAACAAAATTTTAAAAATTAAATTACTAATGAAATTAACATTTACAAAATTATGGAAAAAAATTTATATATCGATGCTTCGCATCCTAATGAAACTAGAGTTGTTCTTAAATCAGGCGAAAATATTGAAGATTACGAGTACGAAGGTTTAAAAAATAATTTAATTAAAAATAATATTTATTTAGGCAAAGTAAGTAGAATTGAACCCTCTTTGCAAGCAGCCTTTGTTGATTTTGGAAGAGAGAGGCATGGGTTTTTGTCTTTTAATGACATTCAATCAGATTATTATCAGATACCAAAAGCAGATTTAGAAAAAATTAAAGAGGAGGAAGAAAAAGCTAGAGAAGAACTTTCAAGAGAAGTTGAAGCTAAAGAAGAAGAGAATATTGCTGCAGGAAAATTAGAAATTGATGATCCTATAGAAAAAGTATCAGAGGAACCAATAGAAGAAAATCTAACAAATAAAGAAAATATTACTGAAAAAGAAAATTTAGGTAGTGAAAAAGAACAAAAAAAAGAAAATAGATTTAAATTTAAAAGGTATAAAATTCAGGAAGTAATAAAACCCAATCAAGTAATTCTTGTACAAGTAATTAAAGACGAAAGAGGTCAAAAAGGTGCTGCATTAAGTACTTTTATCTCTATCGCTGGTAAATATATAGTATTAATGCCAAACACTCCCAAAGGAGGGGGCATATCAAGGAAAATATTTAATCCTGCTGATAGAAAAAAAATAAGAACTATTTTAAATGACATCGAAATACCTAGAGAGATGGGTTTAATTGTTAGAACTGCTGGAAGTAATAAAACAAAAAATGAAATAAGTAATGATTTAACAAGTTTAATTAATACTTGGGCCCAAATAAAAGAAAATGCAATCAACTCTATTGCTCCTACTTTAATACATCAAGAAAGTGAAATAATTAAAAGAACTTTGAGAGATATGTTTGATGATAATACTCAAAGTATAATTGTAGAAGGTAATGATGGATACAAGAAAGCTCAATTATTCATGAAAACTATAATGCCATCAAATGTAAAAAAAGTGAAAAAATATAGAGGAAAAGTTCCACTCTTTATACAAGAAAATATTGAACAAAAATTAAATCAAATTTTTGACTCTGAAATTAAACTTAAATCAGGGGGATACTTAGTTATTAATCCAACAGAAGCTTTAGTTTCTATCGATATAAATTCTGGTAGTTCAATAAGAGGAAAAAATGTTGAAAGTACTGCTTTAGACACAAATATTGAAGCTGCAGAAGAAATTGCAAGACAAATTAAAATAAGAGACTTATCTGGTTTAATTATTATAGATTTTATTGATATGCTAAGTTATGGGAATAGAAGATTAGTTGAAAAAAAACTCAAAGAAAAATGCAGATCAGATAGAGCAAGAATTCAAATTGGAAGAATAAGTAATTTTGGTCTTTTAGAGATGTCAAGGCAAAGACTTAGAGAAAGTGCAATTAAATGGAAGGTTACATTAACTGACGAATCTTTTGCTCAAAAAATCTTAAAAATTGTTGAGTTAAAAGCTGTGATTAATAAAGCTAAATTTGTGGAATTAAAAGTTTGTGAAAAAATTTCAGATTTTCTTAAAGAAAATTTTGTTAATGACTTAACTTATTTTGAGAAAAAAAATAAAATGAAAATAGATATCATTAGTGATAATTCTTTAATTATACCTGAGTACATTATAGATATTAAAAATAAATCAAAAAAAACAGTTGAAATGATAGAATATTACGAAAAATTAAAAAATTTAGATACACAAAATAAGGAGGACAAATTTTCAGAAAAAAAAGAAAATAAAAAAATTAATAAAAAAAAATATAGTAAAAAAAAATATTATAAAAAAACTAAATAATACCTTTTGATGGTGAGGATGGATTTCCCATTAAAATTTTATCTATTCTTCCAGATTTATAAGATTGTCTTCCAGCAATAACTGCATTTTTAAAAGCTAGAGCCATTTCAAATGGTTTTTTTGCTTTTGCAATAGCAGTGTTAACTAGTACTCCATCACATCCTAATTCCATTGCAATTGTTGCGTCTGAAGCTTGACCTAAACCAGCGTCTATGATTAGTGGAAGTTTGGTTTGTTTTCTAATTATTTGAATATTAATTTTGTTTTGAATTCCAAGTCCTGATCCGATTGGGGCCGCTAATGGCATAATAGCATCAGCACCAGAATTCTCTAAACGCTTAGCCATTAAAGGATCATCATTGCAATAAACCATAACCTTAAAACCTTCTTTAGCGAGAACTTCTGTAGATTTTAAAGTTTCAATCATATCAGGAAATAAATTCTTTTTATCTCCTAAAACTTCTAATTTAACTAACTTCCAACCACCTATTTCTCTTGCTAATCTCAAAGTTCTCAAAGCTTCTTTTGAATTAAAACATCCAGCAGTATTGGGTAAATATGTAATTTTTTTTGGATCAACATAATCCATTAGTAAAGGTTTTTTTTTATCTGAAATATTCACCCTTCTTACTGCAACTGTTACAATTTCTGCTCCAGAAAGCTTAATTGCTTTTGCACACTCAGCCATACTTTTATATTT
The DNA here is from genome assembly GCA_902541745.1 of uncultured Pelagibacteraceae bacterium. Classification (GTDB taxonomy): domain Bacteria; phylum Pseudomonadota; class Alphaproteobacteria; order Pelagibacterales; family Pelagibacteraceae; genus Pelagibacter. The sequence continues at coordinate 52,832 of CACBRW010000001.1, forward strand.
TCCTGTTCCAACAATTAATCTGGAATAAAATTTTTTATTTGCAATAATCAAACTATCTTTTTTCAAATTAACCACCTCCTATAAAATGAACTATTTCAATTTTATCATTTTTATTTAATTTTATTTTATTAATTTTTTTTTTATCTATTATTTCTTCATTAAGCTCTATTGCTACTTTATTTAATGGTATTTTAAGATTTTTAAGCACTATAGACAGGTTGCAATGTTCAGTTATAGATTTGATTTTGCCATTTATTTTAATTTTTATTTTTTTTATTTTTTTCATCGTATATAAATGCTGAATGAATAATAAAATAATTATTATTAATGGTCCAAATCTTAATCTATTAGGAGAAAGAGAACAATCACAATATGGATCGACTACGTTTGACCAACTTAGAGATAATTGCTCTAAAAAAGGAGAAGAAATTGGTCTTGATGTTGAATTTGCTCAATCTAATGTTGAAGGAGAGCTTGTAAATATAATTCAAGATGCTAGGAAAAAATTTGATGGTATGATTATAAATGCTGCTGCGTTTACCCACACTTCTGTAGCCATAAGGGATGCTTTAGACTTATTTAAAAAACCAATAATAGAGCTACACCTATCAAATATTTATAAAAGAGAAGAATTTAGACATAAATCACTTATAAGCGGTGTCGTAACTGGAGGAATTTTTGGATTAGGTGCTGAAGGATATATTTTGGCCATAATTTCATTACAAAAGATTTTTCAAAATGAAAATAAATAAAAAAATAATTCAAGAATTAAGTGATTATTTAAAAGAATTTAATCTTACTGAGATAGAGATAACTGAAAAAGACACAAAAATTAAAGTATCAAAAAATAACGTTTCAATTAGTAATCAGCCACAAGCAATTTCTCCGTCATCAACAGTAACAAATTCAGCACCTTCTCAAACTCAAAATATTAAATCAGGAACTGAAATTACCTCACCTATAATAGGAACAGCATATCATGCTCCAGAACCTGGTGCAAAAAAATTTGTTGAGATTGGAAAAAAAATTAAAAAAGGAGATACGATTATGATTGTAGAGGCAATGAAAACAATGAATCATGTACCTTCAACAGCTGATGGTGTTGTAAAAGAAATTTGTGTAGAAGACGGACAGCCAGTCGAATTTGGTCAAACTATTATTATCCTTGAATAAATAATGTTTAAAAAAATTTTAATTGCAAACCGTGGGGAAATTGCAGTTAGAATTATTAGAGCATGTAAAGAATGGGGAATCTCTACTGTAGCTGTTCATTCGGATGTAGATAGAGAAAGTATGCATGTTAGAATGGCTGATGAAAGCGTATGTATTGGTTCTCATCAACCAGCAAATAGTTATTTAAATATTCCAGCTTTAATGTCCGCAATTGAGCTTACAAATTCTGATGCTGTTCATCCTGGCTATGGTTTTCTCTCTGAAAATGCAAATTTTGCAAGAATTTTAGAAGAAAACAAAATTAATTTTATTGGAGCCTCATCAAAACATATTGAAATGATGGGCGACAAAATCCAAGCAAAAAGAATAGCTAAAGAAAACGGATTGCCTGTTATTGAGGGGTCTGAAGGTGGTGTAAAAGATGTTTCTGAAGCAAAAGAACTTTGTAAAAAAATCGGTTTTCCTGTCCTAATCAAAGCCTCAGGCGGAGGTGGGGGTAAAGGTATGAAAATAGTTTATAAGGAAGAAGAATTTGAAACTTTGTTTTCGACTGCAAAAACAGAAGCACAAAAATACTTTGGTAATGACGAAGTTTATATTGAAAAATTTTTTCAAAATCCGAGACATATTGAGGTTCAAATATTAGCTGGAAAAAATAGAGCAGTTCACCTACATGAGAGAGATTGTTCGGTTCAAAGAAGACATCAAAAATTAATAGAGGAAACACCAAGTCCAGTTCTAAATGATCAAATAAGAAAAGATTTATTTGAAAGAACAGTAAAAATGGTAGCTAAAATAGGTTATATGGGAGCTGGTACTGTTGAGTTCATATATGAAGATGGAAAGTTTTATTTCCTTGAAATGAATACAAGAGTTCAAGTTGAACATCCAGTTACTGAGATGGTTACTGGCATTGATATAATTAAAGAGCAAATTTGGATTGCCTTTTCAGGAGAAACAGCTTTGAAACAAAGTGATATAAATCCTAGAGGACATGCAATTGAATGTAGAATAAATGCTGAAGATGCTAGTAAAAACTTTCAACCTTCGCCTGGAGTTATTACTATGTGTCATCAACCATCAGGTTTTAGAACAAGAGTAGATGGTTCAATATTTCAAGGATATAAGGTAACACCATATTACGATAGTATGGTTTGTAAGTTAATCTGTCATGGAAGAAATAGAACTGAGGCAATTCAAAGAATGAATAGATCTTTAGATGAGTTTGTAATCGAAGGTATTACTACAACTATCCCACTACATAAAAAATTACTAAATCACAAAAAATTTATTAATTCAGATTTTAATGTAAGTTGGCTAGATAAGGACTCTATAGTTTAATAACAACTAACAAGCCAAACATCATAAACAGGATGATCAAAGGGTGTTATTGAAGGGCTAGATGAAAACATCCATCCATTGAAAACAAATACCTCATCATTATTTCTATCCGTTAAATCTCTTACTTGTATATAGGCAGTTATTTCAGGATTATCATCAAACTCAGAATTTTTACATTTAAGACTTTTAATAGACAAATCTTTAAATTTTATTAATTCTCCATTTTTAAGTTTAAGCAAGGTATTTTTGGAACTAATTTTGTCCAAAATTTTTAGATTGGTAAAAGTTCCTTCTAAATTAACTTTTGAGTTTGAATTAAAAACTAAAATAAAATAAAATAAAAAAATTAAACAGATTAATTTAAAATTATTCTTTCCAACTTGAGTATTTCTTTTTAACACCATCTTTATTTTTATTTGGATAATATGCTGAGTCAGTTCCAGTTAAATTTTCTTGATGTGGTTTTTGCCATTCATATTTTTCTAAAGTATGTTTTTTCTCGATTTTATTAGGTGTAAAATGCATCCAAGAATACCATTCAACAGGAATTTTTGATGCATCAATAGTCTTTGAATAAATGACCCATCTTTTTCCATCTTTACTCTCATAGTATTTATTACCTAGTTCATCAGTACCAGCTAGTTTTCCAAAAAAAATAGTTTTTAATCTTGTTCCAAAAGTATCCTGATTCCACCATGTGAAAATTTTTCTTAAGAGTGTCAACATAATATTTTTTAATTTATTCAATCAAAAATTGTAAAATTTAAATTAGACTAAAATATGAATATGTATATAAATTAATTGATTCATTATTCAAATTAAAATTTAAATTGAGGTTAAATGGCAAAGTATCTAGTTGAAACTTATTATACCTGTACCTTTAAGGTAAATCATTATTTAGATGATATTAATGAGGCAGAGTTAAAAAATTTAGAAAAAAGAGACGATGGTAAATTTGAGGTTTTAGATGTAAAACTTGACAATAGAAAAACAAAAAATTTAGACCCACAAAACAATAAAGTTCTAGAAAAAAACAAAGTAGAAATAATTACCGAAACCAATAATAAAAGCAAAATACATAAAGAAAGTGTAATAACAGGTATAAACACAGCTAACGAGAAGTCAGGTAAAAGATTTAGCATGCCTGATAGAAGAAAAGGATATATTCAAAAAGCTACTATTGGTGATCACAAAGTTTACCTACATACAGGAGAATATGAAGATGGGAAAATTGGAGAAATATTTATTGATACCAGTAAAGAAGGTGAGTTGGTTAAAGCTTTAATGAATAATTTTGCAATTGCTGTTTCTTTAGGTCTTCAGTACGGTGTTCCGTTAGATGAGTTTATAAGTGCATTTGTAGGCACAAAATTTGAACCATCTGGCAAGGTCCATGGTAATGATAGAATTTTAAGTGCCACATCAATTTTGGATTATATTTTCAGAGAATTAGCTATTTCATATCAAAATAGAGAAGATTTAGCCCATACTCCAGCTATTGGAGTTAATGATGCCATCAATACAGAGGATCAAAACTCTGAGGATCAAAATCAATTATTAAAAATTGTTAAAGATATTACTAGCAAAGGTTTTGTAAGAAATAATTATAAAAAAAATCTAGTTGATCTTTCAGATGTAAAAATAAGTTTAAAAGGTAAAAAATAACTTATTTTTTAGTTTTTAAAGCTAAATTTAATTCTTTCAATTGATCTGGATTTACCTCAGATGGTGCATTCATCATCAAATCTTGAGCGTTTTGATTCATTGGAAACATGGTAACTTCTCTTATATTTCTCTCATTAGCTAATAGCATTACTATCCTGTCAATACCAGGTGCTATTCCACCATGTGGTGGCGCTCCGTAACTGAGTGCATTAATCATACCACTAAATTTTTCATCTACTTGATTTTTATCATATCCTGCAATCGAGAAAAGTTTATACATAAGTTCTGGTTTATGATTTCTAATTGCTCCTGAAGATAATTCTATGCCATTACAAACTATGTCGTATTGATATGCAAGTATATCTAATGGGTTTTCAAAATCTTTTTCACTTAAATCACCTTGAGGCATTGAAAATGGATTATGACTAAATTCAATCTTGTTTGTTGATTCATCTTTTTCGAACATTGGATAATCTACAATCCAACAAAATGCGAAAATATTTTCATCAATTAAATCAAGATCTTTTGCAATTTTATCTCTTGCAAGTGCAGTAATTTTTTCTAATTCATCTTGTTTTCCACAAGCCATGAAAATACTATCCCCTATTTCACAATTTGTTTTATTCATGATTTCAACCAATGCATCTTGAGAAAAGAATTTTCCTATAGGGCCTTTTGCTGAAATATCTTTATCTTTTTCAAAAGTAAAATAAGCTAAACCAGAAGCACCTTCCTCTTTTGCCCATTTATCAATATTATCAAAAAAACTTCTGGGTTTATCTTTTGTATTTTTTGTAACAATACATCTTACTTTAGATCCAGATTTTACTAATTTTTTAAATATTTCAAATGAAACATCTTCTCTTGTAAAAATTTCAGTTATATCGTTTACAATGAGTGGGTTTCTTAAATCTGGTTTATCAGTACCATATTTAAGCATTGCGTCCATGTATGAAATCTTTGGAAATTTATCAAACATCAGTTTTTTAGTTGAAAAATTTTTAAATGTATTAACCATTAACTTTTCAACAACATTAAATACATCCTCTTGTTCGACAAATGACATTTCCAAATCTAATTGATAAAACTCCCCAGGACTTCTGTCTGCTCTTGCATCTTCATCTCTGAAACAAGGTGCAATTTGAAAGTATCTATCAAAGCCCGAAACCATTATTAATTGTTTAAATTGCTGAGGAGCTTGTGGTAGTGCATAAAATTTTCCTGGATTTAAACGACTAGGTACTAAAAAATCTCTAGCACCCTCTGGGCTAGATGAGGTTAAAATTGGTGTTTGAAATTCTAAAAAACCTAATTTAGTCATTTCATTTCGGATGTATGAAATAACCTTCGATCTTAAAATAATATTTTCATGGATTTTTTTTCTTCTTAAATCTAAGAATCTATATTTCAATCTTATTTCTTCTGCATATTCTTGATCACTAAAGATTGGCATGGGAAGTTCTTTACAAGTGCCTAAAACTTCATGCTGCTCAATAACAACCTCTATTTCACCAGTGTCAATTTCAGAATTAATTGTTTCTTTAGATCTGTTAACAACTTTCCCCTCAACTTTAATTACTGTTTCTAATTGCATTTTTTCTAAATCAGAAAAATATTTATTATCTTTATCAATTATACATTGGGTAATTCCAAAATTATCTCTCAAATCAATAAATAATAAATTCCCATGGTCTCTTTTTTTATTTATCCAGCCTGAAAGAGAAATTTTTTTGTCTACATCCTCTTTTCTTAATTCATTACACTTATGTGTTCTGTATTTATTCAATCAAACCTCTAATGCTTCTTTTATAATTTTAAAATCGATTGGTTTCTTTCTTTTTAAACTAATTTCGTCGATTTTATATATGAAATCGGAAATTTTGCCATAAGTTCTATCAATTCTCTTAATTATAAATTCAATAAGTTTTTGGTCTATTGATATTTGACGATCAGAAAGATTTTTTAATATTAACGCATAAATTAAATCGTCTCCAGGTTTTTCAATTTGAGATAAAATAAAATTATTAGATCTTGAATTAAGATCATTTAATTTAAAATTAAAGTCAACTATTGGTATTTTTGAGGTTACTATTAAGTACTTATTATCCTGATCTATTATATTTATAAGTGTAAATAACAAGTTTTCATTTATTTTTTCAGTTAAATCTTCAACAATAATATTTTCATATATTTTAATTTGTTGAAGAAAGTCATTATTAATATCTTCTGCATTAATTTTAATTCCTCTGTGCTTTTCTAAAAATATATTTATTAAATGACTTTTTCCTGAAAACTTTTCACCTATTAAATTTATAAAATTTTTATCCCATTTTGGCCAACTATTTAAAAGACTAAAAGAGTGTTCGTTGCTCTTTGAAACATAAAAATCCTGATCTTTAAAATTTTGATCATAATCAAATTTAAGTATTTGCTGATTAAGATTTGTCATTTAAAACCCAAATTTTATTTTTAATTTCAAAATCATAATTTTGATTACGCATAACCTCTAAAAATTTATCTGGCGTTCCATTAAAAATAACTTTATAAAAATTATTTTGGTTATTGAATTTATAAATGTGAAAATTATATATCAAATCCAAATTAGATAAAATTTTTTCGAATTTATTAATTTTTATATTATTGGAATTTTCTATAGAAATATTTAAAGATAACTTTACAGACGTATTAATTTGATTTTGTGATTTCCAAAAATCTTCATAAAATAATTTTAAATTATTAATAAATTTGAATATCTCTTCTTCATCATCGAAATTAACCCCAGTATAATTTATATTTTTTAATGTATTTTTTTGGTTAAAAAAAATTTTGTTATATACTCTTACTTTATCATTATCTTTAAATACAATCATAATTATGTGATCATTTATATTGTATTTATTAATAATTTCTTTGAAGTTATAAGTTTCCAAATTATTCATATTTTTTTTTATCAAACTAAAATCATCAAGATCTTGAGTGGGCAAGATATAATTTAAAAGACTGTATTTTTTATTATTTGAATTCCAGCTAGAAAAAAATTTATTCTCAGAGAACATTGAAACTTGATTTTTATTCTGATCAACAAAAACTGGAATAAATAAGAAATCTTTTTTTACAGGTAAAGATGGAAAAATATTTTTCGTTTCTAATAAATCGAATATATTTTTTTTATTAAATGAAACATTTAGAGTGAGATAATAGATTTCATCAATAAACTTTTCTTCTTTAATCGAGAAAGTCGCAATCATTCCTTTTATTTGGTTAATTGGTATATTTTTTAATTTTATTTGATCTTTACTTTGGACAATTGAAAAAATTAGTTCGTTAAATGCCTTTTCGAAGCCTTCATCGATAATTTCATTTTTATTAAAATTTATTTCAAAAGGTGTTGATATTTCAATATCATTTATAGAAAATGTCTTTGCGTGACCTTTTCCTGTGGAAAAGAAAATATTTATTAAAGCAAGAAATAAAAAAAAATTATATAAAAGCTTTAAATTACATAGTAGAGAAATAAATTTCATAAAACATATTAATGAATAAAAAAAAATTTACCTATAAAAAAAGTGGAGTTAATATCAAAGCTGCAGATAAGTTTGTTGATTTCATTTCTACAGTTTCAGCAAAAAAAAGAGGCAAAAAAAAGTTTTCTAATATAGGTGGATTTGGTTCAATCACAAATATACCAAGTAATATTAAACATCCTAGAATCGTTGCTTGTACTGATGGTGTTGGCACTAAAATTGAAATTGCTAATACTTTAAATAAATTCGATACAATTGGAATTGACCTAGTTGCAATGAGTGTAAACGATTTAATCGTTCAAGGAGCTAAACCTCTACTTTTTTTAGATTATATATCTATAAATAAAATTGATCTTAAAAAACTTAAATCTATAATAAAAGGGATTAACAAAGGCTGCCATCAATCAGAATGTGAACTCGTTGGTGGAGAAACTGCCGAAATGCCAGGTACTTATGAAAAAGGAAAATTTGATATCGCAGGTTTTGCTGTAGGAGTTGTAGGAAAGAATAAAATTTTAAATAAAAATAAAATAAAAAAAAATAATCTTATAGTTGCAATTCCTTCTAGTGGTTTACATTCTAATGGGTATTCTCTTGTAAGATATTTATTAAAACTAAAAAAAATAAATATTAAAAAAAATAATTTTTTAAAATCTGAGCTTCTGAAACCAACTAAAATATATGTTAAAGAAATAATGAATTTAATAAAAAACAACTTAATCAATGGCTGTGCAAATATAACTGGGGGAGGTTTGTCTGATAATATTAAAAGAATTATTCCAGATAAACTCTCAGCACATATAAGTTTAGATAAAATTGAAACTTCAAAAATATTTAATTGGCTTAAAAATAATGGAATTTCTGATAAAGAAATGCTCAAAACATTTAACTGTGGAGTTGGTTTTTGTCTTATTGTTGAAAGTAAAAATTTAAAAAAAATAAGTAAATTTTTTTCAAAAGAATACAAACCATATGTTATTGGAAAAATTTTTAATGGTAAAAATAAAGTTAAGTTAAATGGTTCGATCAACTGGTCACAATAGAGTAAGAACAGCTGTATTTATCTCAGGGACAGGCAGTAATTTAAAATCTTTAGCTATATTTTCTAAAACTAAAATATCTCCTATATCAATTAACTTTATTGTTTCAAATAACTCTAAGGCAAACGGTTTAAATTATGCCAAAAAATTTAAAATTAAAAAAAAAGTTTTAAGTTTTAAAAATAAAAAATTAAGTGAAAATAAGCTACTTTCTATCTTAAAAAAAAATAATATTGAAATGATTTGTCTAGCCGGATTTATGAAAATTTTGTCAGAAAATTTTATAAAAAAATTTAAAGGAAAAATTTTAAATATACACCCCTCTTTACTGCCTAAATACAAAGGATTAAATACTCACCAAAGAGTATTAAACAATAAGGAAAAGTATTCAGGATGTACTGTTCATTTTGTAAATGCTAGATTAGACTCTGGGAAGATTATTTTACAAAAGAAAGTCAGGATTTCAAAAAAAGATACTGAGTCTTCTCTTGCTAAAAAAATTTTAGCTCAAGAACATAAGTTGTACCCAAAAGCTATATTAAAAGTTTTTAATCTTTAAAGAAAAAATCTATTTCAATTTTAGCATTTTCAACACTATCAGATCCGTGGACAGAGTTTTTGTCTATTGAAATCCCATATTTTTTTCTAATTGTACCTTCTTCTGCATCTTCTGGATTTGTAGCACCCATTAATTCTCTGTTTCCTAAAACTGCATTATCTTTTTCTAAAACCATTACAACAATTGGACCAGATGATAGGTATGCGCATAAATCATTATAAAATGGCTTTGTTTCATGAACTTTGTAAAACTTTTCAGCTTCCGATTTTTCAATTTGGATTTTTTTTTCTTTGAAAATTACAAAACCATTACTTTTAAACATTTCTTTAATTTCATTTTCTAGATTTCTCTCTACTGCATCTGGTTTAATTATTGATAAGGTTTGTTCTAAATTACTCATAATGATCCTCAATTAGTTTGTTTAATAATCTCACTCCATAACCTGTTGCACCACCAGAATTTAATGCTCCCCCATATTTTGAAAAAGCCATCCCAGCTATATCTAAATGTGCCCAAGGTGTTTTGTTTATAATAAATCTTTGTAAAAATTGTGCAGCAGTTGTAGACCCTGCACCCCCAACATAATTAATATTTTGCATATCTGCATTTTTAGAATCTATTAACCTATCAAAGTTTTTATTCAGAGGCATTCTCCAAACTTTTTCTTCTACTTTCTCCCCGACATTAATTAATTGTTTAGACAACTTTTCATCATTGGAAAATAAACCTGCATACTCGGAGCCTAACGAAACAATAATAGCTCCAGTCAAAGTAGCTAAATCTACTATAAATTGTGGTTTAAATTTTTCTTCAGTGTAAGTTAAAGCATCTGCAAGCACTAATCTTCCTTCAGCATCAGTATTTAAAATTTCTACAGTTTTTCCACTGTAAGACTTTACGATATCTCCTGGTCTTTGTGCATTTCCACCAGGCATATTTTCTACAAGTCCAACCACACCAACAGCATTAATTTTTGCTTTTCTTAGAGCTAAACTTTTCATTAGCCCTACAACAACAGCAGAACCTGCCATGTCATATGTCATATCTTCCATAAACTTTGCAGGTTTTAAAGATATACCACCAGTGTCAAAACAAACTCCTTTACCGACAAAAGCTAAAGGTTTGGACTTATCTTTTAAACCGTTCCACTCCACGGTAACCAAATATGATCCTCTGATACTTCCTTGACCAACACCAAGCAAAGTATTCATTCCTAGTTTTTTTAATTTTTTTTCGTCATAAACATTTACTTTTAAACCGTGCTTTTTTAATGCGTTTAATCTTTTTGCATATTCATCAGGATGCAAAACATTACCTGGCTCTGATACTAAATCTCGAGTATAAAAAGTTCCTTCTTCAATTGCTCTAAATTTAATTTGATCTTTAATTGATGGTTGATTTTTACCAGTTATTATTACTAAAATATTTTTATTATTTTTTTTTGTTTTATATTTTTCAAATGTATATGATTTTAATTTTATACCATGTGCAAAATAGCCTATAATATTTTTTTGTTGAGTTGATAAAGTTTCTGAATTTAAGTTGAATTCGTTTGATTTATTACTTTTAAATTGGTCATAAAAATTTGCACCCAAATTTTCTACATCAGAATTAGCAATATTTTTTTTTAATGAAACTAGTATTATTTTCTTTTTTGAGCTAATATCGAATGATAATATTTTCTTTTTTTCATCTCTTTTTTTGAGCAAGTCTGATATAAAATTATAATCTGAGTTTGAAATATGTTTTTTTAAGTTGGAAATATTGAACTTTTCATCAACAAATAAAACTAAATTTGATATATTTTTTTTTGAAACGCTGTTTTTATAACTAATTTGAACACTCATAAATTTTAAATACACTCTGGAAGTGTAGAGTGCTATATATGAATAAAATTACTATTTTTCAATGAAAAAAATTATATTTAAAAAACTACTAACTGATTGCTTAATTTTTTTTCTAATTTCATTGTTCGGAATTAGTTCAATTATATGGGTTTTTCAAGCAGTAAACTTCTTAGATATTATGATCGAAGATGGCAGAAACTACTATGTTTATTTACAGTACACACTTTTTAATTTCCCAAAAATAATTAGTAAAGTTCTACCATTTTGTATTTTTTTTAGTTTTTCTTATGTTTTCATAAAATATGAGATGAATAACGAGTTAATCATATTTTGGAATCATGGGGTTAAAAAAATTAATATAATCAATTTTTTTTTCTTATTCTCATTAACTATATTAATAATCCAAGGTATTTTATTAAGTATTGTTGTTCCTAAATCACAAGAAATTGCAAGAAGTCAACTAAGAGATTCTGATGTAGATTATTTTGAGGGTTTAATTAAACCCAAAAAATTTAATGACAATGTAAAAAATCTAACAATTTATACCGATGAGATAACTGCTCAAAATGAATTTATTAATATTTATATAAAAAAAACAACATCAAACGAAAAGTTTCAAATTACTTTCGCAAAAAAAGGTATATTTGAAAGTAGAGGCAATAATAAGGTGTTAGTTCTTTATGACGGCCAAACTTTAAATAGTAATAACAACAAAATCACAAACTTTAAATTTTCAAAATCTGATTTTGGTCTCACTAATATAGATTCTCATTTAGTAATTCATAAAAAACTCCAGGAACAACCCACAGTTGGCTTAATAAAATGTATGAAAAATATTTTTTTTAAGGAGAATAAAGTAATTTTGAATTGTGACCAAAATAATCCTGCTAACGTTTACAAAGAAATATTTGAGAGATTTGTTTTACCTTTTTATTTGCCCTTGTTAATATTAATTGCTTCCTTAAACTTATTAGTTTCAAAAGAAAAAGTTGACTACGTAAGATATAGAATTTTAATTTTTTTATTTGGAATATTTTCTATAATTATATCTGAAACTTCATTGGGTTATGTTAACAATATTTTTATTAAAAATATTTTAATTATTTTAATTCCAGTAATATTAATTACAATTATCTATTCAGTGTTAATTTATAAATTTAAAATTAAAGAACTTAAACTTAAATGAAAACATATATAAAATTTTTAATTTATTCATTTTCAAAATCTTTTGTTAATATATTTCTGATAATGCTTAGTTTGGTTATTATTTTAAATATTCTAAAAGAAATTGAGTTTTTTAGTAATACAGAAATTAATATGCTATTCCCTTTATATTTATCTTTAATGAGTGCTCCATCAGTAATTTTTGAAATGTTTCCTTTTATTTTTTTAATTTCGACTCAATTTTTTTTTATTAAATTATTTAATAACAATGAAATTTATATTTTTAAATACTCTGGATTAAAAAACTTTAAAATCATAATTATACTTAGTGTTTTTAGTCTCTTTATAGGATTATTAATAATCACCTTTTTTTATAGTATCTCCTCAAGTCTGCAAAGTTACTATCTTGAAATAAAAAACCAATATTCTAAAGATAAGGTTTACTTAGCTGTAATTAATAAAAATGGATTATGGATAAAAGATATTGTAGAAAATCGAATTAACATAATTCATTCCTCAAAAGTAAATCAAAATTTTTTATCAGAGACTTTTATTACAACCTTTGATGAAAATTACAAACTTTTGAGAAATATCAAGAGTAACAAAATTGACATAAAAGACAATATTTGGCAGATATACGATGCTAAGATTTATGAAGATAACATTGGCAAAGATGTTGAAATGTTCGAATTTTATTCCAATTTTAATCAAAAAGTAATTGAAACTTTATTTTCGAATCTATCTTCACTATCAATTCTAAAATTATTTGACTTAAGAACAAATTATATATCTCTTAATTATTCTGTGATTGATATTGATATACAAATTCAAAAAATTTTAACCTATCCAATTTTTTTAATGTTGATGACAGTTTTTGCTGCAATAATCATGTTCAATACAAGAAGTTTTAAAAGTAATATTGTTAAAATTGTTATTGGCTTATTTTTTTCTGTATTAATTTATTATATAAGCAATTTTTTTAATGTTATGGGCACTACAGAAAAATTACCATTAATTGTTTCAATTTGGACCCCACTAATATTACTGAGTATTGTAAACCTTTTAATGATAATTAAAATTAATGAAAAGTAAATTTTATAATTTTTTATTATTACTGTTTTTATTCATTTTTTTCATAAATATATCAAAAGCAAATGAACAATTCACATTCAATATCACTGAGCTAGAGATAACTGAAAAAGGAAATTTAATTAAGGGCTCAAAAGGTGGAATAGCTAAAACAGCGGATGGAGTGGAAATAATCGGTAATACTTTTATTTATAATAAAATTACAAATATTCTTGAAGTATATGGCAATGTAAAATTTATAGATAAAGAAAAGGATACAGTAATAAATTCAGATAAAGCAACATATTTAAAAAATGATGAGATTGTGTTTACTGAAGGTGAAACAACGGCAATAATTGAAAAAGAATACAAAATAGCTTCGTCAGATGTAACCTTTTTAAAAAAATTAAATAATTTGTCTTCCAAAAAAAAATCTTTTGTAGAAGATAGAAATAAAAATACTTATGAACTAGATGATTTTTTTTATGAAATTGATGAGGAGATTTTAAAAGGCAATAATATTAAAGTTTCCTCAATATTAGATGAAAATAAAGTTGACAATTATTTTTTTTCACAAGGGTTTTTTAATTTTAAAGAAAAAAATTTTGTTTCTAAAGAAACAAAAATAAAAGTTCATAAAGGTATTTTTAAAAATAATGAACAGGATCCAAGAATATATGGTTCCTCTTCAAAAGGAGATGAAAATAAAACTATTATTTACAATGGAATTTTTACTAGTTGTAAAATAACTGATGATTGTCCTCCTTGGAGTATTCAATCAAAAAAGATTACTCACGATAAAATAAAAAAAGATATGATTTATGAAAATGCAATACTTAAAATATATGATGTACCTGTATTGTATTTTCCTAAATTTTTCCATCCTGACCCAACTGTTAAAAGAAGAACTGGTTTTTTACAGCCACAATTTAATAATTCTGAAACACTAGGTTCTTCTATATTTATTCCTTATTTTAAAACACTAGGTCATACCAGTGATTATACTTTTAAGCCTACATTATTTAATGACAAATACATTCTTCAAAATGAATACAGAAAAGTAACAAAAGATTCATCATTAATTGCTGATGTAAGCTTGTTGAAAGGATACAAGTCATCAGCAACAAATAAAAAAAAAAATATTAATCACTTATTTGCGAATTATAATAAAGATCTGGCTATACCAAACTATTTAAACTCAAATTTAGATATTAAGATTGAAAGGGTAAGTAACGATACATACTTAAAAGTATTTCAAAATAACCTTTTTGAAACTCCAATAATGCCAGAAAATAAAAGTGTTATGGAATCTAATATCGATATAAATTTAGAACATGAAGAATATAATCTATCAACTGAATTTAAAATCTATGAAAATTTGGGAGAGAAACATAGTGATAGATACCAATTTATTTTACCTTCATACAATTTTACAAAAAATTTAAACATAAATAATATTGATGGGTCATTAAATTTTTACTCATCAGGAAGCAATAATCTTAAAGATACAAATAATTTAAGAACCTCAGTTATTAATGACTTTGAGTTCAATTCAGCTGATTATATTTCCACAAATGGTTTTAAAAACAATTTCAATATTTATTTTAAAAATTTAAATTCCTTAGGAAAAAATGATCCTACCTATACTTCCAGCCCAAGAGTTGAAGGAATGAGTATCTTTGAAATAGGATCTAGTTTTCCATTATTAAAAAAAAATGATTTTAAAAAAGAAGTGTTAACACCAAAAATCTCTTTTAGAGCTAATCCTGGTAATAATATGAAAAATAGTTCAACTACTGAAAGAACATTAAATGCAAATAACATTTTTGAAATTAATAGACTTGGAATAAGCGATTCTTTTGAAAATGGGAAATCAATTACACTTGGTTTAGATTATAAACTTGATTATGAAACATCAAATTCTTTTGAAGATAAATATATTGAATTTAAATTAGCAACTGTAATAAGAGATAAATTTGAAAGAAACATACCTACAAGTTCAACAATAGATCAAAAAAACGCAAATTTGTTTGGAAGTATAAAAAATAATTTAGTTGAAAATGTAAGTTTAAGTTATGATTTTTCTTTAGATAATGATTTTAACACATTTGACGCTCATTCAGTAAACACGGAAATATCTATAAATAATTTTATAACCGAATTTAATTACCTTGAACAAAGTTCAAAATTTGGATCAAGTCATGTTCTATCTAATAAAACAAGTTATAATATTGATAACAACAATTTAATTTCTTTTTCAACGAGAAGAAATAGAGAAATTGATTTAACAGAATATTATGATTTTAGTTATGAATATAAAAATGACTGTCTAACAGCTGGGATAAAGTATAATAAAACTTTTTATCAAGACAAAGATTTAAAACCAACTGAAAATTTATTTTTTA
The DNA here is from genome assembly GCA_902541745.1 of uncultured Pelagibacteraceae bacterium. Lineage (GTDB taxonomy): Bacteria > Pseudomonadota > Alphaproteobacteria > Pelagibacterales > Pelagibacteraceae > Pelagibacter. Next base: position 68,618 of record CACBRW010000001.1, read on the forward strand.
CTATTACTTTAATTCCTCTAACAAAATATGAAAGTAGTATTTATGATAGATAAAATTTCAAAGATACTTCTTATACTTATTTTAATAATTTTATTTCAAAAAAATTTAAATTCGATGGAAAATAAAATAATTATTAAAATTAATAATGAAATTATTACTAGTTTAGATTTGGATGAAGAAATTAAATATTTAAAAGCTCTAAACCCTGGTCTGAATAAATTGAATAATTATGAAATTATAGAAATTTCAAAAAAATCAATTTTAAGAGAAAATATAAAACAAATAGAAATTTTAAAAAATTTTGAGAATCCCAAAGTACCAATAGAAATATTAAATAAATTGGTTGAAAATATTTACTCAAAAATAGGAATAAATAATTTAAAGGAATTCAAAAATTATCTAAATTCAAATCAAATAGACTACAGAAAAGTTTTAAATAAAATTGAAATAGAGGCTCTTTGGAACGAATTAATCTTTCTTAAATATTCAGACAAAATAAAAATAGACAAAAATAAACTTTTAGAAGAAGTAAAAAAAAACATAAATAGAGAAAATAAATCTTATTTAATGTCTGAAATAATTTTTGAGATATCTCAATCAGAAACTACAAAAAATAAGTATGAAAAGATTAGAGATGCTATTGAAGACAAAGGTTTCGAAAATGCTGCTCTAATATATAGTATCTCTGAAACTGCAAATATAGGGGGGAAATTAAACTGGATTAACGAAAGTTCTTTGAATAATAAAATTAGAAATATATTAAAATCAAAAAAAGAGAATGAAATTACAGAACCAATTACAATACCTGGGGGATTTTTGATCCTTCAAATTAATGAAATAAAATATACCAAATCTGAAAAAAATGTCGATGAAGAATTAGAAAAATTAATTAATATTAAAAAAAACAATCAACTAAATCAATTTTCAAAAATTTACTTTAACAGAGTCAAAGAAGATATGAACATAAATGAAATTTAAACCTATACTTATTGTTGCTGGTGAACCTAATAGTGTTTTTTTTGAAATTTTTTTTAAATCTTTAAAAAAATTAAAAATTAAAAGTCCTATAATTTTAATTGCATCCGAAAAATTATTAAAATTAGAAATGCAAAAATTTAATTTTAAAAAGAAAATAAAGCTATTAGATATAAAAAATTTACAATATAGAAAATTAGATAATAAATTTATTAATTTGATTAATATAAAATATAAAAATTTAAATAAAATATCTCTTAGGTCAAATATATATATTTATGAATGCTTTGAAACAGCATTCAATATTATTAAACATTATAATTTAAATAAATTTATTAATGGACCAGTAAATAAAAATAAATTTCTAGATAAAAAATTTTTAGGAATGACTGAATATATTTCTCATAAATTTAAGATAAAAAAAAATGCAATGTTAATTTATAATAAAGGGCTATCTGTATGTCCTGTAACAACTCATTTACCTTTGAAAAAAGTTGCAAAAAAAATTAATAAAGAATTAATTATTGAAAAAACAAAACTTATCGATAACTTTTATAAAAAAAAAATAAAAAAAAGGCCAAGAATTGCAATATTGGGTTTAAATCCTCATTGTGAAAGTGTGGATATATTTAATGAAGAAGAAAAAATTATTAAACCCGCTATTAATATATTAAGAAAAAAAAGGTATCAAGTGTCTGGTCCATACTCAGCAGACACTATCTTTTTAAAGCAAAACCGATTTAAATATGATGTAATACTAGGAATGTATCATGATCAAGTTCTAACACCTTTAAAATCTTTATTTGAGTATAATGCAATAAATATTACTTTAGGACTTCCTTTTACTAGAATTTCTCCAGATCATGGGCCAAATGAGAAAATGAAAGGCAAAAACATTTCAAATCCACTTAGTTTAATAAAAGCAATTTCTTTTTTGGATAAAAATTGATCAAAGCAAAAAAAAGTTTAGGTCAAAATTTTTTAATTGATAAAAATATTTTAGAAAAAATCGTGAGTATAGTTGATATAAAAGACAAAAATATACTTGAAATTGGGCCGGGTACTGGAAATCTCACATCCTGCATACTTGAAAAAAAACCAAAAAAAATTTTTGTAATTGAAAAAGATAATGAACTCGCAGAGAAACTTAAAAATAAATTTAATAATCAGTTAACAATTTTTAATAATGATGTTTTAAAGATAGATGAAAATAATATGTTTAAAGGTAAGCTAACTGTTTTTGGTAATCTGCCTTACAACATCTCAACTGAAATTCTAAGTAAATGGATAATCAATTTAAAAGATAATTTTTGGTTTGAGTCGTTAATTCTGATGTTTCAAAAAGAAGTAGCTGACAGAATAATAGCTAAATTCAATACTTCTAATTATGGACGATTATCAATTATTTCTAATTGGAAATTAAATGTGAAAAAAATATGTGATATCAAGCCTAACGCTTTTTCTCCAAAACCAAAAATAGATAGCTCTTTATTGTTTTTTTCTCCAAAAAAAGATTTTATAAAAATCAATGATGCAAATAATTTAGAAAAAATTACAAGAATTTTTTTTAATCAAAGAAGAAAAATGATAAAAAAACCTTTCAATCAACTGTTTAATGGTGATCAAAAAATTTTAGATAAATTGAAAATTGATTTAAATTTAAGACCACAAAACTTAAATTTAGATACTTATTATAAACTTGCATATGAATACGAAAATTTAAGAGGTTAGTTTTTCAACATGATCTCTTATATATTGTAAATCATAATCTCTAGAGCCATTGTTTATAACTGCATCAATCAAATTTGAAATTTTTAAATAACAATCATTTAGATCGTTATTAATAACAACGTAATCATAATTTATCCAGTGTAAAACATCCCTTTCAAATTGTTTCATTCTTTCTTCTGCTATTTTTTTTTCATTTACATGACGTTTGGACAATCTTTCAAATAACACTTTTTTACTAGGGGGTAAAATAAAGAAAGTGATTAATTTATAATCCAATTTTTTATTCTTAATTTGATCAGCACCTTGCCAGTCAATATCAAAAAGGACGTTTTTACCCTTATTAAGTTTATCTATAACTGGGGTTCTTGTTGTTCCATAAAAATTATTAAAAACTTTCGCATATTCAAGAAATTCTTCATTTTTAATCAATCTTTTGAAATTTATTTCATCTACAAAAAAATAATCTTCATTTTGATTTTCGTTTGGTCTGGGTTGTCTTGTGGTGTGTGATATAGAAATTTCAAAATTATCTTTTTCAGATAACTTTTTAACTAAGGTAGTTTTGCCTGCTCCTGATGGAGAGGATAATATTATCATTATCCCATCTTTATCTGATGGCATTAAAATTTCTAATTAGCTTTTCCTTCGATAAACTTAACTGCATCTCCTACAGTTAAAATTTTCTCAGCTTCACTATCTGAAATTTCAGATCCAAATTCTTCCTCAAAAGCCATCACTAATTCTACTGTATCTAAACTGTCAGCTCCTAAATCGTCTATAAAACTTGACTCCTCAGTAACTTTTGCCTCGTCGATACCCAAGTGATCAGCTACAATTTTTTTTACTTTGCTTGAAACGTCTTCTGACATATTGATCCTTTTTGTTATAAATTCTTAATAGTTTAAAAACCTATTTTGTCAAGCCATATACATGCCTCCATTAACATGTAAAGTTTCTCCATTTATATAGCTTGATTGATTTGAACATAAGAAAAGTACTGCATTTGCAATGTCATCTGGTTCACCTAGCCTTGCCGAGGGAATTTTTGACATTATAGCATCTTTAAACTTATCATCTATTTTATTTGTCATTGCTGTTTTTATAAATCCAGGAGATATACAATTTATGTTAATGTTTTTTTTTGCATATTCTAATGCCAAACTCTTTGACATTGCAATTATGCCAGCCTTCGATGCAGTGTAATTGGCTTGCCCCAAATTCCCAGTATGGCCTACAACTGATGTTATATTAACAATCTTACCAGCTTTATTTTTAAGCATTTTTTTAATTGCAAATTTGCTCATTAAAAAAGTTGACGTTAAATTAATATCAATTACTTTTTGCCATTCTTCTAGATTCATTCTTATTGCTAAATTATCCTGAGTAATACCTGCATTATTAATTATACAATCTAAACTTCCACCAAGTTCTTTTGTTGCGTTTTCTATAAATTCTTCGATTTTATCACTATTAGAAATGTCAAACTGCAATATTTTAATATTCGAATATTTACTTTTAATCTCTTTAAGTTTTTCTATTTTAGTACCTGAGGCTAAAATATTTGCTCCAGTCTGATTTAATTTTTGAATTATTGAATTTCCAATTCCACCTGAAGCACCTGTAACAATAATATTTTTACCTTTTAAGTCTGTCATAATTTCAAACTCTCAATATCATTTTGACTATTAATTGCATCAATTTTAACATCTCTACTAATTCTTTTTATCAAACCTGACAAAACTTTCCCAGGTCCAATTTCAATAAAATGGTTTACATCATTTTCTATCATATTAATTACACTTTCTCTCCATCTAACTCTATTCTCTATTTGCCTAATTAAGAGATTTTTGAGCTCATCAAGGTCTCTAATTTCTTTAGCAGTTACATTTGAAATTAATTTATTTTGTCCGCTTAGAAAATTAAGTTTGTTTAATTCCTCTGACATAATTTTTGTAGCATTATTCATTAAATTACAATGAAATGGTGCGCTTACGGGTAGTTTAATATTTTTAATTGAATTGTCCTTTAAAATTTGAATTAACTTTTCTAAATCTGCTATTTTTCCACTTAAAACAATTTGACCTTCAGAATTATCATTTGCAATTTGCACTTTTAATTTTTCTGTTAAAATTTTTTCAATTGTATCAACTGTTGAACCTAATACTGCAACCATACCTCCTTCTCCCTTTGGGACAGAATTTTGCATAGCGTCTCCCCTTATTCTTAATATTCTCAAGGTTTCTTTGAAATCTAAATATCCTGCACAAGATAAAGCTGAATATTCACCTAAAGAGTGTCCAGCAAAATATTTGGCTTTATTTAAATCCAAATTAAATTCCATTTTAACTACACTAAATATTGAGTAACTAATTAAGAATATTGCTGGCTGGGTATTTGTAGTTAAATCTAACTCTTCTTTTGGTCCTTCTAGGATTAGCTTAGAAATAGAAAAATTGAGTGTATCGTCTGCTTCTTTAAAGAGATTTTTAACTAAATCAAACTTATCATACAGCTCTTTTCCCATACCAACCATCTGTGATCCTTGACCTGGAAAAACTACTGAAAACATATAAAAAAACTAATTTTTTTGCCTTTTTAACTATTGTAATTGAACTTTTATAATAGTATATCCTCACTTTTTATTAAAGAACTTAAATGAATTTATACGAACATACTATAATCGCTAGACAAGATACATCGCCAAGTGAATTAAAGCAATTAATGGAAAAATATTCTAAAATTGTTGAAAAAAATAACGGTGAAGTTGTTAAAACTGAAAATTGGGGACTGCTAAATCTATCTTATTTAATTAAAAAAAACAAAAAAGGTAGCTACATACACTTTAAAATAAAAGGGAATGGTACAGTGATTGATGAATTAGAGAAAAATGAAGCTATTGACAAAAAATTGTTACGATATTTAACAGTTAAAGTAAAAAAATTCGATTTGGAAGCAAACTATTTTGGGAAAAAAGAAGATAGTGAAAAAAAAGAAAGTATTAAAAATTAATGCCAAAAAGACAAAGTGGAAATAAAAAAGGTAAACAAAGTAACTTTGCAAAGTTAAGTATTTTTCAGCCAAGTAAATATAAATTTAAAAAGACTTGTCCATTATCTGTAAAAGGTGCGCCTCAAGTGGATTACAAAAATATCAAATTATTAAAAAAGTATGTGTCTGAAAATGGTAAAATACTACCTACAAGAATTACGAACGTTTCTCAAAAAAAACAAAGAGAACTCTCTATTTCAATTAAAAGAGCTAGAAATTTAGCATTAATATAAAATGAAAATTATTTTATTAGAAAACATCAAAAGAATAGGGTCTATTGGTGAAATAATAGATGTGAAAAGGGGTTTCGCTAGAAACTTTCTTATTGCAAACAAAAAAGCACTTTATGCTTCTAAAGAAAATATAAAAGAAGTTGAAAAAATTAAAGCTGAGTTATCTAAAAAAGATAATGAAAAGAAAAAAAAAGCCTCACAAATTTATGAGCAAATTAATGGTAATGAGTATTCCATCAAGAAATTAACTACAGAAAACAACGAGTTGTATGGTTCTGTCAAACCAACTGAAATCTCAAAGATTATTCAAGAAGACAACAAAATAGATATTAAGCCCTCAATGATACAACCAGTTGAAGAAATAAAATCTTTGGGTAAATTTAAGGTAAAGATTTCTTTACACTCAGAAGTTGATGCTGAAATTACAATAAATGTTTCTTCTGCTGAAACAATTCAATAATTATACATTTTTTTCCCCAGCACCAATTTGCAATTTAATTTAAACTTTTTTCATGTAAATTTATTTCATGGAAAACAATTTAAGTATAGTTAAAGATCAATTTAAAGAATTACCAAATAACATTGAAGCTGAACAAGCTGTTATAGGATCTATCCTTGTAAGTAATGATATTTTTGACGAAATAAATACTATAATTTCAAGTATTAATTTTTATGACCCAATGCATCAAAAAATATTTGAGGCAGTTGAAATTCTTATCTACAAAGGAATGTTGGCCAACCCAATTACTTTAAAAAATTATTTTGAAAATGAAAAAGATGATCTAAACGTTCCTGAATATTTGGTTAAGATCACAAAATTTTCTACATCAGTAAGACAGGCAATAGAATATTCAAAAATAATTTACGACATGTTTGTTAGAAGAGAATTAATCAAAATTTCTGAACAAACTATTGATAGTGCAAAATTAAACGACCTTGATACCAACGGACAATCTATAATTGAAAGTTCTGAGAGATTACTATTCGATTTAGCTGAAAAAGGTTCTTTCAATTCTTCTTTAGTAAAATTTGATGAAGCGATGAAACAAACAATTGAAATGGCTTCAGCTGCGTATAAGAATGATGAAGGAATTGTTGGAGTTCCAACTGGTTTAAGAGATTTAGATGATAAGCTCGGTGGTTTACACCAATCAGATTTAATTATTATTGCTGGTCGACCATCGATGGGTAAAACTTCACTAGCAACAAATATTGCATTTAATGCGGCTCAAAAACTACAAGAGAATGGCAAGAAATCTTCTATAGCTTTCTTTTCACTTGAAATGTCTTCAGAACAATTATCTACCAGAATTATTTCTGAGCAAGCAAGAATAAGCTCTAACGATATAAGAAGAGGAAGAATATCTGACGATCAGTTTGACAAGTTTTTAGAAACATCGAAAAATATTTCTGAATTGCCTCTTTATATTGATGAAACCCCAGCCATAAGTATTGCAGCATTGAGTAATAGAGCAAGACGTATAAAAAGGCTTTTTGGCCTTGATATGATAGTGGTTGATTATATCCAGCTAATGAGAGGAACTACATTTAATAAAGATGGAAGAGTTCAAGAAATCTCTCAAATCACTCAAGGACTTAAAGCAATAGCTAAAGAACTTTCTGTTCCTGTGGTTGCTCTTTCGCAGCTTTCTCGACAGGTAGAACAAAGGGATGATCATAAACCACAATTGTCAGACTTAAGAGAATCTGGATCTATTGAACAAGATGCTGATGTTGTAATGTTTGTTTATAGAGAAGGATATTATTTACAAAGAAAAGAACCAAAAGAAGCCACAGTTGAACATGCAGAGTGGCAAGCAAAAATGAATGAGGTTGCACATTTGGCTCAAATTATAATTGGGAAACAAAGGCACGGCCCTATTGGTAATGTAACTCTTGAATTTGAGGAAAGATTTACAAAATTTAAGGATACTCAATTAAGTTAATTTCCAATATAAAGAGCTTGAATGATAGCTCATTTTTATCAGAACGTTATTCTCAAAAATCCCAAAGCAATATTTGTGTTGTTAATTATTGCTATTTTAAGTTTTGGATACTATTCAAAAAATTTTAGACTAGATGCTTCATCAGAAACCTTATTAATAGAAGGTGACCCAGATTTAGCTTATTTGAAAGAGGTCTCTGAAAGATATGGATCTAAAGAATTTTTAATTCTTACCTATACACCAAATGAGGGAATGGTAACTGACTCATCAATTAATAATTTATTAAGTTTAAAATATAAAATTCAAAGTCTAGATTGGGTTCATAGTGTAATTACATTGTTAGATATTCCACTTTTAAATAATTCTGATGCACCTCTTCAAGAAAGATTAGAAAGCTTCAAGACATTAAAAGATGAAGATGTTGACAGAGATCGAGGTTTTAAAGAAATTCTAAATAGTCCTGTTTTTCGAAATTTTGTTATTAGCGAAGACGGCAAAACAAGTGGAATTATTGTTAACATCAAACAGTCTCAAAAATTAGAAAATTTAGAAAATAAATCAAAAAAAGAAATTGAACTAATTAAAGATCAAATCAAAAAACAAAACCACCAGAATATTTTAGAAATTAGACAAGTTATTCAAAGTTATGGTGACGTTGGAAAGATTTTTCTAGGAGGAATACCAATGATTGCTGATGATATGATGACCTTCATCAAAAGCGATATAATTGTTTTTGGTTTAGGAGTTCTTGTATTTATAATTGCTACTTTGTGGTTTATTTTTAGAAATCTTCTTTGGATAATAGTTCCTATAAGTAGCTGTCTTTTTTCTGTGATAATTATGATGGGATTACTTGGGCTACTAGGATGGAAAGTTACGGTCATCTCATCAAATTTCATTGCATTAATGTTAATTTTAACAATGGCAATGAATATTCATATGAGCACTAGGTTTCTTCAACTTAAAAAAGATTTTCCGTCAAAAAATAATTTTGAAATTATTTCCTTAACAACATCAAAAATGTTTTGGCCAATTCTTTATACTGTTCTAACAACAATTTTCGCATTCTTATCTTTAATTTTTAGTGAAATAAAACCTATTATAGATTTTGGATGGATGATGACTTTTGGGTTAATTACATCATTCATAATTACATTTACTCTACTACCCACCCTTTTAAACTTTGCTCCCACAAATAATATTACAGTTAAAAAAGAACAGAAATCAAAATTTACAAATTTACTAGGTTTAATTTCTCTTAATAACAAAAACTCAATTTTCTTAGTAACTGGAATAGTTATAATTTTTAGTATTTTTGGAATAACTAAGCTTGAAGTTGAAAATGGTTTTATTAATTACTTCAATAAAAATACTGAAATTTACAAGGGTATGAAACTTATAGATGAGAAGCTTGGTGGAACCACCCCTTTAGAAGTTATTATAAAGTTTCCTGAGAAAGAAAAGGTGAAAAAATCTGAAGTAGATGATGAATTTGATGATTGGGGCGATGAAGAAGATACTAATGATGAAAAATACTGGTTTACCAAAGATAAAATCGATCTAATCAAATCTGTTCATAATTACTTAGATAGTTTACCTGAAATTGGTAAGGTTTTGTCTTTTTCATCTATTATTGAGGTAGCTACTCAATTAAATAATAATAAACCTTTAGGTACTTTAGAAATGGGAGTGCTTTACTCTAAAATTCCCGAGAGTATTAAAACTGAAATCATCGATCCCTATCTTTCAATTAAAGATAATGAGGCTCGAATTAGTCTAAGAATTATAGACTCACAGGAAGATTTGAGAAGAAATGATTTAATTAACAAAATTAATTTTGATTTAAAAGATCAATTCGGGTTAGAAAAAAATGATTATAAATTAGCAGGTGTTTTAATACTGTTTAATAATTTATTACAAAGCCTGTTTAAATCTCAAATTTTAACATTGGGATTTGTTATGGTTGGAATATTTTCTATGTTCATAATCTTATTCAGGAATATTAAACTTTCATTAATTGGTGTTATTCCAAATTTTATTGCTGCTTTTTTTATACTAGGAATAATTGGATTCTTAGAAATACCTTTAGATATGATGACCATTACTATTGCAGCAATTACAATTGGAATTGCAGTAGATAACAGTATTCACTATATTTACAGATTTAAAGAAGAGTTTAATAAAATAAAGGATTACAATAAAACATTAAAAATGTGTCATTCAACTGTTGGGGTTGCTATATTAAACACTTCAATTACGATTGTTTTTGGATTTTCAATTTTAGTTTTATCAAAGTTTATCCCAACAATTTATTTTGGTGTATTTACCGGACTTGCTATGTTGTTAGCTATGATATCAGTTTTAACATTGCTTCCTGCATTAATCTTAATTATTAAACCGTTTGGCAAATCATCTTAATGTTAGAAATCCTAAAAGATTTTTATAAAGCAATATCAATAATTGATTTAATTTATTTAATTTTAACAATTCTTTCTTTAATAAATTGTTATAAAAAAGGTTTCATTTTAAGTATCCTTTCAATTACTAAATGGTTGCTGGCATATATAATTACATTAATTTTATTTCCAAGGATTAAACCATATGTAAAAGACATAATTGATAATGAATATGTGCTCGATGTTGGCTTAGGAATAGTAATATTTGTAGTTGTCATCTTTTTAGTTTTGTTAATAAATAAAGGAGTCAGTAGAGCAGTTAGATATACAGGAATCGGTGGCTTAGATACGACATTTGGATTCTTTTTTGGTTTTGTAAGAGCTTACATTATATCTGTTTGTATATTTTCAGGTGTTCATATCGTTTATAATTATGATAAATGGCCAATAAATTTTGACAAATCATACGTCTTTCCATATTTAGAAAAAGGTAGTAGTTATCTGATAAAAGAATTTCCTAATGAAAAAACATATCAAGATTCTAAAGAAAAAATCACAGAACTATAATCCAAGATTAAAGGAAGAGTGTGGGGTTTTTGGTATCAGTAATGCTGAGGATGCTTCAGCTCTTACTGCGCTTGGATTACATGCATTACAACACAGAGGTCAAGAAGGCTGTGGTATAGTTACTTTTGATGGGGAAAAATATTATTCTGAAAAAAGATTTGGTTTAGTTGGTGACAATTTCAATAAAGAAAAAGTGTTAAATAATCTTAAGGGAAATTTTGCAATTGGCCATAACAGATACAGCACAACTGGAAATAATATACTAAGAAATATTCAGCCTTTTTTTGCTGATACGAATGCAGGTGGAATTGGAGTTGCGCATAACGGAAATCTTACTAATTCAATAGCTTTGAGAAACAAATTAGTTGAAGAGGGAGCTATATTTTACACTACTTCAGATACTGAAACGATTGTTCAATTAATTGCTAAATCAAAAAGACCAAAAACAATTGACAAAGTAATTGACGCAATTTTTCAAATTCAAGGTGGCTATGCATTAGTGATGTTAACGCAAAACTCATTAATTGGGGTAAGAGATCCTTATGGAATAAGACCACTAGTAATCGGTAAGCTCGGCAACAGTTATGTCTTAGCATCTGAAACTTGTGCATTTGATATTATTGGAGCAAAATTTTTAAGAGAAGTTGAAAATGGCGAGATAGTTTTAATTGAAGATAATGAACTAAAAAGTATTAAGCCCTTCCCTGTTAAAAAAGTTAGACCATGTGTATTTGAATATATTTATTTTTCAAGACCAGACAGTTTAATAGGAGGTAAAACAGCATATGAGCATAGAAAAAATATTGGTAGAGAGCTAGCAAAAGAAAATGATACTAATGCTGATATAGTAGTTCCTGTTCCAGATTCTGGAAATGCTGCTGCTATGGGTTTTGCTCAAGAATTAAAAATGAACTTCGAACATGGATTAATTAGAAATCATTATGTTGGGAGAACTTTCATCGAACCAAGCCAAAAAATTAGAAGCTTAGGTGTAAAATTAAAATTAAATGCTAATCAAACAACAATAAAAAATAAAAAAATTATTCTAATTGATGACTCTCTTGTTCGAGGAACTACGTCACATAAAATTGTTAAAATGCTTTATGATGCTGGTGCGAAAGAAGTTCATGTTAAAATTGCGTGCCCTGAAATAAGGTACCCAGATTTCTATGGTGTAGATACACCTACGAAAAAAGAATTGTTAGCAGCAAATAAAACAAATGATGAAATTTGTGAATATATTGGAGCTAAATCTTTAAGATTTTTGTCAATAGAGGGGCTGTATAAAGCTATTGGTTTTGAAAATAGAAACGAAACATATCCACAGTTAACAGATCATTATTTCACAGGCGAATATCCTGTTAAATTAGTGGATGAATTGGGAGATAATAAAATAACTCAGTTATCTTTACTAAGCACTGGATCAAACAATTAAATTATGAAAAAAGTAAATTTTACTGAAATGAAAAATGGAACTAAGGAGGATTATGAGCTTCTTGAAAAATTTGAGAAAAACTTTGAGAGACAAACTGCTGAGAGAGTTTTAAATTATTTATCTAAACAAACTACTACTTTGGAAGGTTACAAAATTTCTAGACTAGAACACTCTTTACAAGCCGCAACAAGAGCTTTTAAAAATAAAGAAAGTGATGAAATGGTTGTTGCAACATTGTTGCATGATATTGGAGATGATTTAGCACCGATGAATCATTCTCAATATGCTGCATCTATACTTAGACCTTATGTTTCGGAAAGAACTTATTGGATTATTCTACACCATGGTCTTTTTCAAACTTACTACAGTGCGCATCATTTGGGTAGAGACAGAAATGCAAGAGATAAATTTAAAGACCACAAGTATTATCAAGACACTATAGATTTTTGTGAAAAATATGACCAATGCTCTTTTGACCCTGATTATAAAAGTATGACTTTGGATGATTTTAAACCATTAGTTAAAAAAATATTCGCAAAAGAGCCTTATTATTATCTTTAAATTAACATATAAATCACTATTTAAGGCGCATGATTGATTCAAAAGAAAAAATTATTAATTATTTTAAATCAGGAATTAAGGACCCCAAAAATTTCAAAATCGGGATAGAGCATGAAAAATTTTTATTTAATAATTCAGATAATAAGAGAGTCGATTATCCAAAAATAAAAGAAATGTTTACTGCCTTACTAGAATTTGGCTGGAATCCAGTTTTTGAAAAAGAAAATATAATTGCACTTAATAAAGGTGGTAAAAATATCACTCTTGAACCAGGCAATCAAATAGAATTGTCAGGAGATAAATTAAATCATATGCACGAAGCTTGTGCAGAATCACAAGACTATTTGTTTGAATTAAAACAAGTTACAAAAAAACTAGATATAAAAATTGTCAGCGCAGGATTCGATCCTATATCTAAATTAAATGAAATCCCAAACAATCCTAAACAAAGATATGAATTGATGACTGAGGATATGCCTCTAGGTGGTGAACTTAGTTTAGATATGATGTATCGAACATGTGGCACACAGTTAAATATAGATTACAGTTCTGAAGAAGATTTTATTAAAAAGTTTAGGGTAGCAAACTCAATTGTACCCATTGCAATTGCTTTATTTGCTAATTCCTCAATTGTTGAGAAAAAAAATAGTAACTATTTATCTTATAGATCTAAAGTATGGCAAAGCACTTCTAGAGGTGGATTGCCTAAATTATTTTTCGAAAATATGAATTTTGAAAAATATGCAGATTTTGTAATTAATTTTCCTATATTATTTATACAACATAAAGATCAGTATATTTCAGGTAGGAAATATATTTTTAAGGATTTTATGGAGGGAAAAATCCAAGAAATTGGAAATAGACTTCCAACTGAAGAGGACTTAACAACTCACTTAAGTACAATATTTACTGAAAACAGAGTTAAGAGATATATTGAATTAAGATCAATGGATACCTGTGGTTGGGATTGTTTATGTGCAGGACCAGCTTTCAATATAGGTATGCTTTATGGAAATTTAGATGAAGTTTATGAACTAATTTCAACATGGGAGATTGATAAAATAATTAACGCCTATCTAGAGGCGCCGCAAAAGGGATTTAATACTCAATTAATGGGTAAAGATCTTCTTTATTGGTCATCAACACTTTTAGACCTTTCAAGAAAAGGTTTAGAGAACAGAGATGTTTTAAGTAAAAAAGGTAATAACGAGACTGTATTCCTAAACCATCTACAAAAAGTAATTGATAATAAGACAACAAACGCAGATCATATGATTAGTAAATTTTCAAAAAACGAAAATTTAGACGAATTATATGATAAATAAAATTGTTGCTGTTCAAGGAAACCATCCTTCTAAACTAAATCCTTTAACGGATACAAGTGTTTTTTTGGCAAACGAAATTCAAAGCAAAAAATATAAAATTTTCTATTACGATCCAAAAGAATTATCAATTGTTAATTCGAAAGTTATAGCTAAAGGTTTTTTTATTAAATTTAATTACAGTAATAAAAAGTTCTATAAAATCACAAAAAAACAAAATCTAGACTTAAGTAAATGTAAATTTATTCTTATTCGCCAAGATCCACCTTTTAATCTTGAGTATATTTCAACAACATACATTTTAGATACAATTGAGACTAAAGTTAAAATAATTAATAACCCTACCTCTGTAAGGAATATTTCTGAAAAATTGTATTCATCTAAATATCAAAAATATATGCCAGCTACCATTTTTTCTCAAAATATGAATGAAATAAAAAAATTTTTCAAAAAAAACAAAAAAGTTATTTTAAAACCCATCCATAGTTTCAGTGGAAATGATATTCATTTACTAACTAAATTTAATTCAAAATTAGTTAAAAATTTTATAAAAAAACATGCTCATATCATGTGCCAAAAATTTCTTCCTAAAATAAGTAAGGGAGATAAAAGGGTTTTTATAATAAATGGAAAAGTATGTGGTGCAATTTCAAGAGTTCCTAAGAAAGGATCAATTTTAAGTAATATGAGTAAAGGAGCAAAACCTACTAATATAAAATTAACAAGTAAAGAAATTAAAATTTCAAAATTAATTGCTAAAGATTTAAAAAAAGAAAATATTTTTTTTGCAGGAATTGATTTTATAGACCAAAAACTCAACGGAGATATTAATGTTACTTCTCCAACTGGACTTAAAACACTTTATGATCTATCAGGAAAAAATTTAGCCAAAACTTTTTGGAAAGAGCTTAAAGCGTGAACAATTTAACCAATCAGCAAAAAGGTTCATTGATGGCTTTTATAGGAGTTATGTTTATAACTCCAGATTCTTTGCTAATAAGATTATCAAGTATTGATACTTGGGGAATGCTTTTTTACCGAGGGGCAATACCATTTTTAATAGTTTTAGTTGGTCTTCTTTTATTTTATAAAAATAATTTCTTAAAAGCTTTGTTTAAAATTGGTTACCCGGGTATTTTTTATGTAATTAGTTTTTCTATTTGTAATATTACTTTTATTATCTCAATCCAAAACACTAACGTAGCAAATACTTTATTAATGGTGGCTCTTGCACCAATGCTTTCAGCAATATTAGGTGCTATTTTCTTAAAAGAAAAACCAGATAATAAAACTTGGATTGCTATAATAATTACCTTTGTTGCTTGTGTTTATATTTTTTACGACTCTTTAAGTCTTGGCAATTTTTATGGAGATATGTTTGGTTTAATCACTTCTTTTGGATTAGCTTGTAATGCTAACATTGCGAGATACGCTAAAACTATTGATTTGGTACCTGCTGCTGTAATTGGAAAATCGTGTGTTGCAATTTTTGCCTTTTTCTTTGTTAAAGACTTTGCATTAGTGGGGAATAATCTTTTTTATATACCTTTAATGTGTGTAATGTGTGTAGCCATACCATTTGTTTTAGTCACTATAGCACCAAGATTTATAACTGCAGCTGAAGTTAATCTATTTTTCCTATTAGAAACTATCCTTGGACCGATATGGGTCTGGATGGTTATCAAAGAACAGCCTTCTAACGAGACTATCTATGGAGGTATCGTTATCATTATTACGATAGCAATTCATTCTTTACTGGCCATAAAAAAAACACAAACCAAAACTACGTAGCCAGAAAATATTAAACTTAAAAACTAAATATGCAAAAAGAAGTAAAAAAGTCTTGGGCTCTTTTTATTGGGATTGGACTGATGATGATTGGTCATGGATTACAATTACAAGTCATGGGTATTAGGGCGGTACTTGAAGATTTTAGTGTTTTGACAACAGGTATATTCATGTCAGGATATTTTGTTGGGTACTTTGTTGGCTCAAGAACCACACCTAATTTTGTTTCAAAAGTTGGTCACATAAGAGTTTTTGCTGCATTCGCTTCACTTGCATCTTTAAGTGCTTTAATTGCTGTTGTTTATGTAAATCCCTTTATGTGGACAATTAGTAGGTTCATAACAGGTATAAGCTTAGTTAGTTGTTATGTGGTTACTGAAAGCTGGTTGAATGATAGAGCAACTAATAAAAATAGAGGACAACTATTGTCTGCATATATGATGGTTATCTATTTTGGATTAGCTATAGGTATGTTGTTACTCAATATAAGTAAACCAGATGATTATGAACCATTTATTTTAGTTTCTATTTTGCTTTCTATTGCACTTATTCCTATTTTATTAACTAAAAGACCTGCTCCTAAATTTAAAAAAATAGAGACAATAAGTATTAAAGAATTATATAAAATTTCACCATTAGGTTCATTGAGCTCATTCTTTACTGGTATTATTCATGCAGCATTCTTCTCTTTAATATCCGTTTATGCAACACTTGCAAAATTTACTTTATTTGAAACATCGATACTTTTATTTATCGCAACAATTGCAGGAATGATTGGTCAAGGGCCAATAGGTTATTTTTCAGATACATTTGATAGAAGAAAAGTTATCGTTATTACAACATTTGGAAGTTCTTTTTTGGCATTTATTTCAATTCTAACTTCAAACGATCCAATCCAAAATATTTATTACATGAACGAATTTTCTTTTAGGAAAATTATATTTTTTATTGCTGTAGGATTGTATTCAAGTTTATGTCTTCCTTTGTTTTCACTTAACCTTGCTCATACAAATGACTTTGTTCCTAAATCAAAATTCGTAGCAGCTGGAGGTGGTTTGCAGTTTATCTTTGGTGTGGGTGCAATTAGTGGTCCTATTTTGTGTTCTATATTTATGGAATGGTTTGGTTTAAATGGTTTGTTTATTTTTTTAATTATTGCGCATGCAATAATTGGTGGATTTGGTTTGTATAGGATGAAAGTTAGAAATACTGTTGAAAATCCAGATTCAACTTTTACACCGGTTCCAGCAACCATTACACCTGCAGGATTAGAGCTAGATCCAGATGCACCTGCAACACTTGATGATAATCCAGTTAATAAAACTTTAAAAACTTAATTAATTATTTCTATTTTATCACCTATATTTATTTTAGATGAAGAAAGAATTTGGCATCTAAGACCACCTTTTCTCATAAATTCTTTAAGGATATTTTTTTGATCGAGCATTTCAGTCAAATGTCGACACGGACGACATAATTCTATCCCCTCTAATTCAACATTTCCTACCTTTAATTTTTTTCCAATTAAATCATTTAATTGAATGCCTTTTGTAACAATATTCCTTCTAAAATTGATGTAAGGTATATCTAGCCCAAATTTAACATTGTATTCATCAATATTTTCAGACTCTATTAATGATATTTGGTTATAAGGATCATTAAAATCATGAAAATGTCGATCACCTACAATTCCTTTATTTGCTAAAACCTCAATCGAAATTACTTCTTTGATTGGTTGATTGTTATTAGCAGCAATTCCTAATTTAAATACTTCGGCCATAAATTATTGAAGAAATAGTTGAGCTCATATAATCTTTTTAAAATAATATGACTTATCTATCATCAAATCAACTTAAACAGTATGAAGATCAAGGGTACATATACCCTATTACAGTATTATCTAGTAGTGAGGCATTAGAGACAAGAGAAGAAATAGAATTGATTGAAAAAAAAATACCAAATGAGATAGATAAGTCGGGAAGATATAATGTTCATTTAATTTCACCAAAACTTGATTCGATCGTTCATAATTCAAAAATTTTAGATGCTGTAGAAAGTATTATTGGAAAAAATATCTTAGTTTGTAGCACTACTTTATTTATTAAAAACCCAAATGAACATGATTTTGTAAGCTACCATCAAGATGCAAAGTATATAGGATTAGAACCTCATAATTGGGTTACGGCATGGGTAGCATTAACAGATTCGAACGAGAACAACGGATGTATGAAAATGTGGCCTAAATCACATATAAATATTAAAGATCACAATGAAAAATTTAATGAAGGAAATTTACTTACCAGGGGACAAACAGTAGAGAATGTGCCTGAAGACGAAGTTAAATCTATAGAACTAAAAGCTGGTCAAATGTCTTTGCATCATCCAAGAGTAGTACATGGGTCAGGCATTAACAAAAGTAATGATAGAAGAATAGGATTTGTTATTCAAAGTTATATAGGCACAAACGTAAAACAAACCTTAGGTAAAAATAGTGTTCAAATTGCAAGAGGAGAGGATAACTATCATCATCATGAAATTATAAACAGAACTAATGCTTTAATGAGTGAAGAAAGTATTTTACTTAGAAAAAAAGAAAATGATTACTTGCATGAAATTTTTTATAAGGGTGCAAAACAAAAAGGATCTTATTAGTTTATGAAAAAAGCACTAAACCTTGGGGTAATCGGAATAGATCATGGTCATATTTTTGATATGCTAGATGAAATGATCAAAGAAGGTTGTAGCTGTAATTATTTCTGGACAGATGGGGACCCTTTAACTCTTCAAGAATTTAATAAAAAGTATCCAAATATTAAAAGAAAAGAAAATAAAGAGGAAATATTAAATGACTCATCTATTGATATGATTTTAATATCCTCGATCCCTGTAGATAGAGCTGGTCATTCAATAGATGCATTAAAAGCCGGTAAAGATGTTATGGTAGATAAACCAGGCTGTACTACCCTAGATCAGTTAAATAATTTGAAAAACACTGTAAAAGAAACTGGAAAGATATGGTCTGTAAATTTTTCTGAAAGATTTCATGTTGCTGCAGTTGCTAAAGCAGAAGAATTAGTCAATGAGGGAAAAATTGGTAAAATAAAGCAAACGATTGGAACTGGTCCCCATAGACAGGGTAATTATGATAGACCTGATTGGTTTTATAATCGTCAAAGTTATGGAGGAATTATTACCGATATTGGTTCTCACCAAATTCATCAATTTTTAGTTTTTACAAACTCAAATCAGGCAAAAATAAACCATGCATTAGTAGAAAATACGACAAAGAAAGATATGCCTGGTTTTCAAGATTTTGGTGAAGTGAACCTTACTGGTAATGGTGGGCACGGATATGTACGCCTAGATTGGTTTACTCCAGATTCCCTTCCAACTTGGGGAGATGGAAGATTATTAATACTTGGAGACAAAGGTTTTATTGAAATAAGAAAATATACAGATTTAGCAAAATCGGAAAAAGGTAATCATTTATTTTTAGCAAATAATGATGAAGTGAAACACATTGACTGTTCTAATGTTAAGCTGCCCTACTTTAGTAATTTAATTATTGATGTTTTAAACAGAACTGAAACTGCATGTCCTCAAGATCTTACTTATCTTTCAATGGAACTTGCTATTAAAGCTCAAGAGCAAGCTGAAAAAAAATGAAAAAATATCAAGTAGCAATAATTGGAACCAATATAGGAGCAAAACATTTTGAAGATTTTCAAAAAGTATCTGGGAGATTTAATGTTCATACATTATGTGGTTTAACTAGGGAAGTTATAGATAAAATATTATTATCAAATACTGAGACAAAAGTTTCTTTAAATTTTAACGATGTATTAAAAGTTAAAGAAATTGATCTAATTGATATTTGTCTCCCACCCCATTTACATTTTTCTGCTTGTAAAAAAGCTATGGAAGCTGGAAAGCATGTAATCTGTGAAAAACCATTAGTTTCAAGTCTTAAAGAAATAGATGAATTAGAAAAAATTAGCAAAAAAACTGGTAAGATTATTTTCCCAGTATTTCAATATCGATATGGTCTAGGATTTTCAAAATTAAAAGCATTAATCAAATCTCGTTTGGCAGGAAAACCATTGGTTGCCTCCTTAGAGACTCATTGGAATAGAGGAAAAGATTACTATTCAAAACCTTGGAGAGGAACTTGGGAAGGTGAACAAGGTGGAGCAATTTTAAGTCACTCTATTCATATTCATGATTTAGTGAGTATGATCCTAGGTCCTGTTTCAAATGTTTTTGCAAAATTAACAACTAGAGTAAATAATATTGAGGTTGAGGATTGTGCTGCTCTTTCTATTGAAATGGAGAACGGCACATTGGTTACAAGCTCAATCACACTTGGAGCTGCAAATGATACTAGTAGACTTCGATTTTGTTTTGAAGGCTTAACAGCTGAGTCTGGTGCATCAACAGATAAACCATATAGTCCAGCTGATGATAAATGGGACTTTTTACCAAGAGCTCCTATAACTCAAGCTCAAATAGATGAAGTACTATCAAAAGTAAAAGAACCAAAATCATGGTATGCAGGTATGTTTGAAGAAATTGCTAATAAACTAGATGGATCTCCTAGTGATGAGGTAACTTTATCAGATGCTAGAAAATCTCTAGAATTTGTAACCGCTGTGTATGATTCTTCTAGACAAAATAAGAATATTAAACTTCCAATCAATAAAAATAATCCTTTATATAATTCTTGGTTACCTTTAAATAATTAAACATGGCAGATTCAAATAAAGCACCAAACGATTTTTTTGACAATTGGAATAAAATCCAATCAATGTCGTATAAAAACGTCATTGGACTTATTGTAAAGAGAAGTAGCGAAAAAAAGATATTAGCTTTAATCCAAATTGAATTAGATCAATTTTCAGAAAATGTTCAAAAGGATTTAACTATTTCTGAAACAAGTTCTTTCTACCACGAAATATCTTATCTTTTCAGAGACTCAAACTGGTGGTCAAGTGCTACAGTAACAGACGCTTGTAAATATTATTTAAACTGTGCGAGAAATAATATTTCTTATTTTGAAAACTATGTAGAGGCAGATAGTGATTTGTCTCAAAATCAAAAAAATGAGATATTTGCCTTATATCAATTATGTACTTTATTTGTTTCTTGGAATGCTATTAAGGAAAAAAAGATTAGAGAAATTATAGATATTAGAAAAAGTTTATTGTTTAGATAAAATTCATCAGTATGAACAAAGAAAACGCAAGTAAACTCTGGAAAATTATTCAGGAAGCTGGCGATTACTTGGTGGGACAATTACCTGACCATCCAAACCATCCTAAAGGAAGAAACCCTTACGCGCATGTTGCAATATGTGTAAAAAGTAAATTCAATGCGAGCTACAAAGATATTCCTGATGAAAAATATAATGATGTTATTAAATACATTGAATTTTTAAAACAAAATCCAAATTAATTATTGTTTTGGAAAATAATCTTTGAGTTCACCTTCTCGGTAAACATCAGCAGTACAACAATGTAAACCCCCACCAAAAGCATAGGCATCTCTAAGTTCTACTGGTACAACTTCCATTCCTAATTTATCTAATTGTTCAGCTTGATATGTTTCACTTTTTTCCACACAAACGGTTTTAGGATCCAAAACTAAAACATTCATTGATAGCCAAGTTGATGAATAACATAAAGGCGGTGGTTCATTATGTGCTGGTTGTGCACTATCTACAATTTCCCAACCATTGTCCTTAAATAATTTTCTTTGTTCTTTAGGAAGTCTTCTTTGTGGGTTATTGATAATTAAACCCTCTTTAATTGGTGTAAAAGTTGCATCAATGTGAATTGGATAAGGATCACCTGGAAAGTTAACTGAATGAACTCTGTGATCTTTATAATGTCTCTTTAACCAATCAATTCCTTTTAAATTTGTTGTAAAACCATGTTGAACAACTAAATCTTTACCAAATCTTAGTACGTCCGCTGCATCAAATAATGGTTCCTCTTCAGTAGTTACAAAATATTTTTTTTCAGTCCACTCTAATCTTTTTTGAACACCAATTTTATCTGATAGATAATCTTTCCTATAATCTGCGTCAGTTAATCTTGGCTTTGGAGCAGACTCGTGCCTCATGTTTGGATCTTGATTATAATAATCTTTTAGAAGTGGTCGATAACATAAATATTCAAACCAACGACAACGGTAACTCATTGTAGCTTCTAAAATTTCATTTCCTACTGTTAACAAAACATCTCTTGGAGGCATGCATCCAAACATTGTTTCAGCTTTCCAATCTGGAGTTGATGTTTTTTGATTAAAATCTATTGGTGTTGGTCGATCAACCTTAATGCCTCTTTTTTCAAGCATGTTTGAAAAATTATCTAATAATTCATTTGCTTTATCTACAGTATCTTTTGTTCTTGGTCCAAACTTACCTCGCATATCACTATCTTCAGGAACTTTTGCATCTAATGCTGGCTCTGGTGCAGGAATACATGTGCCATCTGCTCTGCCGACAATTACATGTTTTAACGGATCCCACTCATTCCAACTATTAACAATAGTTTTATTCTCACTCATAAGGATTAGTTTTTTATAATATTATGCTCAGGGCCGAAAGGAAATTTTGTAATATTTTCTATTCCATCTTTACCAATCACTAAAATATCGTGTTCTCTATATCCACCTGCGCCAGGGTTACCCTCTGGTATCATTATCATTGGCTCCATTGAAACAACCATATTTTCCTCAAGAACAGTGTCAATATCTTCTCTTAATTCTAAACCAGCTTCTCTTCCATAAAAGTGTGAAAGCATACCAAATGAATGTCCATAACCAAATGTTCGGTAGTGAAGGTAACCAAGCTCAGCAAAAAGTTCATTAAGCTCATGACAAATATCAGAACATTTAACGCCTGGTTTAATTAATTCTAATCCTTTTTTATGAACTTTAACATTTGCCTCCCATGCTTTAAGTGAGGCATCATCAGCATGATCTAAAAATAAAGTTCGCTCAAGTGCAGTGTAATATCCGGAGATCATCGGAAAAGTATTTAAAGATAAAATATCTCCTTTGACTAATTTTCTATTTGTCTTTGGATTATGAGCTCCATCAGTATTGATACCAGATTGAAACCATACCCAAGTGTCCATGTACTCTGCACCAGGATAGCTTTTGACAATCTCTCTTTCCATTCTATCTCTTGCTGCCATTGCCACTTCAATCTCTGTATTATCTTCTCTAATATTTTTAACTATTTCTTCACCACCAATGTCTGCAATTCTTGCACCATTTCTTATGATCTCAATTTCTTCTTCAGATTTAATCATTCTAAGTTTCATTAGATCTTTTGAAACATCGCTAAAAATAGAGAAAGTAAAAATAGACCCTATTTTTTCTCGCATATCTAAGGTGACATGATCATTTTCAATTCCAATATTTTTTGGAGGTTCGTCTCTTCCAATAATTGAAACAATAGCTCTTAAAAAATTATCTCTTTTCCAATCAGTATAAATAACGTTATTACAATGAGATCTACGCCATGGTTGACCTGCATCAATATTAGCTGAAATTGTTGAGATTTTATTTTGAGTGATCACACATCCGTATGGTCTACCAAAAGAGCAATAAATAAATCCAGTGTAATATGCAACGTTATGCATTGAGGTTAAGATGACCATATCAAAACCATTTTGATCCATCACTGATCTAAGTTTGCTTACTCGATCATTATATTCTTTATCTGTGAAAGGTAATTTTACTTTTTCACCATTTTTAAGTTCAAAGAAATCTGGTCGTTCCATATTAATTTAATGCTATATATCTCTTGTTCCATCTCATTATTAAACTGTAATAAAATATAGATACAAAAAGAAAAAAACCACCGATTATAGTATTTGTGGATGGCACTTCGTTAATGCCAAATAATGGCAACCAAACCCAAAAAATTCCACCTACAACTTCAGTTAAAGATAATAAAGTTAATTCTGCTGCTGGTATCGCTTTAGATCCTATTGAATATAAAATTAAACCAAAACAAACTAGTGTACCATGCAAAGAAAATAAAGCTCCGTTATAGCTAGATGAAAAGAAGACTAAATTGTTTGATAAAATCATAATTGTTGCAAATACAAAACAAAAGAAACCTGAAAAAGCTACAGTTGTGAATTTTGGTGTTTCTTTTCTCCATCTTAGAGTTACAGAAAAAACTGAGAAACCAATTGAAGAAGTTAAACCAAATACAAAACCAATTAATGATTTTTCACCAGTGTTTCCAAGTGCCATAATAATGATACCAACTGTTGCAATTATTATTGATATCCACACATTGAGAGAAATTTTTTCTCTTAAAAATAAAAATGCCAATAGTGCTGTAAAAAAAGGCATTGCTGCTAAACAAAGCAAAGTAACTGCAGCGCTAGTATTTGTAATTGAATAAATAAATGTAATCATAGCGATCCCCAATCCAGATCCACCGATTACTCCAGATAAACCTATTTTATAATAGTTTTTGTAAAAATTTTTCCCTTCCTCGAAAAATAAATAAAGATTTAATAAGATGAAAATTGTTAAACCTCTTCCAAAAATATACTGCCAAGGCACCAATTGAGGATTATCCATGTATCGAACTACTAATGGGCCAAACGACCATAATAGACCGGCAAAAAGTACAACAGGAATGGCTATTCTTGGATTTCTCAACTCTAACATATTGAGAAATCTAATTGTAAATAGAATTTTCTACAACAAAAATACGTTTTTAAACTAAATTTTGATTTGAAAGGTTGGGGAAAAAACAATCAACGACATCTCCTTTTTTAAATTTTGATTTACCTGCTGGTAGCAAAACCCAAATATTTGATTTTACAAATGATTTAATTCTAAAAGACTCTTGACCTTTTAAAATTTCAACGTTTATTTTTCCATTTTTAGTTGTGCTTAATTGGCTCTTTACAAATCTTGTGAAATTCTTTTTTTTATAAAATCCATTCGTTAAAATAGCTTTAATTGATTTTTCTTCTGATAATCCTAAAGCATTTAAAATATATGGAATTACAAAAAATCTAAAACATGCGGCTGAGGAGATTGGATTTCCAGGGAGTCCAAATATTGCCTTTTCTTTCCCTTTAATTTTTGCGAACATAATTGGTTTTCCAGGCCTTATTGCAGCATTTTTAAAGTAGCTTGATAACTTAAATTTTTTAACAACATCAGGTATGAAATCAAACTTTCCTGCAGATACTGCGCCTGAAGTAATAATAATATCATCTTTAGATTTAATTAATTTATTTATTTTTTGTTTAAAAATATTTTGATGATTATCTCTCAATATACCCCCACTTTTAAAATTAAATAAAAAATTTTGATTTAAGTTTTTTATATAGTGCGTGTTTGAATTTCTTACCATCCAATTTGGAATATTATCTTTGTCAGATATTTCGTTTCCTGTTGAAAAAAATAATATATTAATTATTTTTTTTACTTTAATTTGTTTAATACCTAAACTTTTAAAAGCTAGGATATGGTTTGGTTGAACAATTGTATTTTTTTTTATCACAATCTCCCTTTTTCTATAATCTGAACCTGCAAATCTAACGTGATTAAATTTTTTTATTTTTTTATCAATTAAAATATATTTTTTATTAGGCGCAAAAATTATTTGTTCTATAGGAATAATTGTATCAAAACCCTTTGGTATAATTCCTCCGGTCATTATTTCGGCAGCATCAAATTTTTTTATTCTTTTTTTAAATGGTTTCATTCCCGCCGCAATTGAGCCAATAATTTTAAATTTTTTTGGGAATTTTTTTTTTAGTCCATTAGTATCTTTTGAATTAATTACATAACCATCAAATGCAGCATTATTCCCTGCTGGATAATTTATATTAGAATAAATATTGATAGAAACTACTCTATTTAGAGAATTTATACTCTTTATATTTTCCTCTTTAATTTTAATTTTTGCCTTTTTTAAAATTGTCTTAGATTTTTCGTAACTAATCATTTTTGAGTATTTTTTCGGCTTTTTTTAAATCTTCTTTTGTATTTATATTAAAGAATGGATCGTTATTTGAAAACTCCATATAAATTATTTTTACCCCAGTATTATTAGCCCACAACTCTACTTTTCTTTTTCCATTTTTTAAATCCTTCTCTAACTTATCTAATAAATTAATCGACCATAAGCCAAATATATTATGCCTTGTGTTGTTTGACTTAATGAAAAATAAATCACTTTCATTAAATTTAATATTTTGAATAAAATCTTTAAGTATTTGTCTCTTAAAAAAAGGTGTATCAACAGGGAAAGTTGCTATCCATTTGTAGTCTTTTTGATTTTTTTTTATCCATTTCATAGCTGATAAAACTCCACCTAAAGGACCATGACCTTTTTCAAAATCTTCAATTATTGAAATTTTTTCTGAGTTATGAAAATTAATTTTGTTATTTGATACTATTAAGAGTTCCTTGAATTCGTCAATAATTTCAGTCAACATATAATCAATTAACAATTTACCAGCTAACTTTACTTGGGATTTATCTTCTCCAAACCTTTGTGACTTACCGCCTGCTAGCACAGTGCCTAAAATATTGTTATGATCCATCTCTAAAATATAAAACATTCAAAGTTGAATTAAAGAAATTAAATGGATTTAAGAATTTTAGAAATAGCAGCCCATACTGAAAACAATAAAATTGTTGAAAACTATACTCATAAGTCAAAACACAAAAATCCACTATGTGGTGATGAGATGGAAATAAGCTTAATCGTCAAAAAAAATGTTGTAAAGGATATGGGTTATCAGTGTAAATCGTGTGTTTATTGTCAGGCATCAGTCAGTCTATTATCCAGAAAAATTAAAGAAAAAAAAGTTGAAGATATAATAAAATTTATAAAAGTTGGTGAGCAACTTTTTGAGGATACAAAAGTAAGTATGGAAAAACATTGGAAAGACTTTAAAGAAATTTTAGATAAAAAAAATCTTTCAAGAAAAGAATGTTTGCTTTTACCATTAAGAACTATTGCCAAAGCATTAAAAATATAAATGATCAAAATTACAAAATCATTATTACAAAAAGCATTAATTGCAGGTTTTTTTTCAGCATTTACAATTGGTGTACTAACAGTCCTTACTTATAAAAGTACACTGGGATATTTTATTGCAGCCTCATTCGGTTCCTCAATGGTTTTACTATTTGGTTTCCCTGAAAGTCCATTTGCACAACCAAAGAATGTTTTTTTTGGACATCTAGTAACAGCTTTAGTAGGAGTAATTTTTGTAAACTATATTCCACTTCCTATTTATATCAGTATTGCAATCGCTGTTGGAGCTGGAGTTTTTTTAATGATTTTATTTAATATTGTTCACCCGCCTGCTGGTGGAAATCCAATTATAGTTATTATTGGAAGTGCCTCTTATGATTATTTAATTAATCCAATAATTTTTGGTTGTATAATTATATTGTTATTAGCAATTGTAATTAACAAATACTTATTAACAAAAAACTATCCATTAAAATAATTTCATGAATTCCAAATACAAAGTTTTAAAATATTCATCTAATAAGTTTGAAAATATAGATGATTTTATTTCAATTGAAGAACCTTTGGAGATTTCATTAAAGTTTAAGGAATCTGATAAATGGGTAAATCAAAGTTTATCTATAACAATGAGAACTCCAGGTGATGATGAGGATCTTGTAAGAGGATTTTTATATAACGAACAAATTATAACAAATATTAGTGATATTGTTTCAATTGAAAGTTATGGAGATAAAGTTGGTCAATACAATATTCAAAATAAAATATTAGCAACTTTAAATAATTCTGAAAATGTGAATATTTCAAAAATAAAAAAAGATTTTTTAACTAATTCATCGTGTGGTGTATGTGGGAAATCTTCACTTGATGCTCTAGAAATAATAAAAAAAAATAAAACAAGTCCATCAGAACCCAAAATCAAAAAAGAGGTAATTATTAAATCACCTGACATATTGAGAGAAAGCCAATCAGAGTTCAGTAAAACAGGTGGAATTCATGCAAGCGGTCTTTTTAATAGCAATGGAGAATTGATTAATGTTAGAGAGGATGTTGGAAGACATAATGCTCTAGATAAACTTATTGGTTGTACATTAAAGAATAATCAAATAGATCCCAAAAACCAATTTATAGCATGCTCAGGAAGACTAAATTTTGAATTGGTTCAAAAGGTTTTGATGACAGATATAGGCATAATGATAGGCGTTGGTGCGCCAACTAGTCTTGCTATCGATTTAGCGAATAAATTTGACATTACCCTAGTTGGTTTCGTAAAGAGGGACAGTTTTAATATTTACACAAATAACAAAAAAGTTATTGTGAACTAAGTTAATAAAAGGGTATTTGTGTCAAAAAATATAAGTAATTTATCAGGCAGAATAGGCTTAAAAGATAATCTATTTAAGCAAATCTCTGAAAATACCTTAAGCGATAATCCACAAGATATTAAAGAAATTGCCAAAAAACATAACCTCGGTGTTTCAACTCTACATGGCGCAGAATCCTTTTATGAATTTTTAAGACCTTCTCATAGAGAAAAAAAAGCATTCGTTTGTAATGGTAGTGCATGTATGTGTGCAGGTACCCAAGATAAACTAAAAGATAAACTAAAAGAAAAACTAGGCGATGACAAAGTTGGAGAAATGTTCTGCTTAGGTCATTGTTATGAAAATCATGCTTTCCATTATGATGGAGAAAATTATGCTGGAAAAGATATTGAAAAAATAGATCAAATTTTAAAGGGTGAAGAAATTAAACAAGAGAAGTTTTTCTCTAAGAGTTATGCAACAACAAGTTTTTTAATGGATGACAAATTATCCTCAACAGAACAATTCAAAGAGCTATTAAGTAAATTTTTAAAAACGGATAAAAAAGATATAGTAAAATCATTATTAGACTCAAATTTAACAGGAAGAGGTGGTGCAGGTTTTCCAACAGGAATGAAATGGGATTTCTGTAGTAAAGCAAAAGGAGATAAAAAATATGTTATTTGTAATGCAGATGAGGGTGACTCTGGTGCTTTCTCAGATAGATATTTATTAGAGGGCCAACCTTTAAAAGTTATTTTTGGAATGGTAATATGTGGTTATGTAATTGGAAGTGATGAGGGCGTTTTATATATAAGAGGTGAATATCCAAAATCAATTGAAGCATTGAATGGTAGTATAAACGAACTTAAAAAATTAGGATTATTAGGTGAAAATATTTTAGGATCAGATTTTTCATTCGATTTAGGAATCTGTATTGGTCAAGGTGCATATATCTGTGGAGAAGAAACAGCTTTGATTGCATCTATTGAAGGAAGAAGAGCAGAAGTAGATGTTAGACCTCCTTTTCCTGTTACAGAGGGATTATATAAAAAACCAACTGTAGTTAACAATGTTGAAACTTTAGCAGCTGCAACTGGAATTTTAATAAATGGTTCTGAAAAATTTTCATCTATAGGAAATAAAAAATCTGCAGGCACTAAATTAGTTTGTTTAGATAGTTTTTTTAACAACCCAGGTGTTTATGAAATTGATATGGGAACTCCAATGAAAAAAATATTTAATGAAATTGGTGGAGGATATAAAGAACCATTAAAAGCTTTTCAAATTGGTGGGCCACTTGGTGGTGTGGTTCCATTAGGTGAAATAGAAAATCTTAATTTAGATTTTCAGGAGTTTACTGCAAAAGGTTTCATGTTAGGTCACGCTAGTGTGGTGAGTATTCCTAAAGATTTTTCTATGGCTGAATACATTCATCATCTATTCGAATTTTCTGCTGAAGAATCGTGCGGAAAATGTTTTCCTGGAAGACTTGGATCTTACAGAGGTAAAGAAATGTTTGACCAAGCTAAAAAGAAAACTGCCAAAATACCTTTGAAATTGCTTGAAGAATTGCTTGTTACAATGAAAAAAGGTTGTTTGTGTGCTTTATGCGGAGCTATTCCCACTCCTATTCAAAACATTCTAAAATACTTTGGTGATGAAATGAAAAATGATATGGTTAAAGATAATTAATGAGTTCAGAGAAAAGAAAAATTGCTTATATTGATGGAAAACCGTATGAAATCGGACCAAATCATTCGTCTATTTTAAAATTTGTAAAAAGCTATGTAGGTGAAAAAAAAGTACCTACTTTATGTGATGATCCAAACCTAGCTCCTTATGGTGCTTGCAGAGTTTGCTCTGTAGAAGTTGCTTTAGAAAAAGATGGTCCTACAAGAGTAGTTGCTTCTTGCCATACTCCAGTTACTGAAAATCAACACATATTTACGTCAAATGAAACTTTGAAAGATCTAAGAAAAAATATTGTTGAATTGGTTTTAACTGACCATCCAATGGAATGTGATACTTGTGAGGTAAATAACAACTGTGAATTACAAACAGTAGCAAACGATTTAGGAGTTTCTGATCACAGATACAACAGTCCTAAACAACACAAAGGTATACCAAGAGATACTTCTCACGATTACATGAGAATGAATTTAGACAACTGTATTAATTGTGGAAGATGTGTCAGAGCTTGTGATGAAATTCAAGGTTCATTCGTTTTAACAATGAGTGGAAGAGGATTTGAGTCAAGAATAACAACTGATAACGATATGATGTTTGGAGATAGTTCATGTGTTTCTTGTGGTGCATGCGCTCACACTTGTCCAACAGATGCTATCTCAGATGTTTTTCAATCAAAGTCTGCTGCAGTAGATAAAAAAGTTAGAACAACTTGTTCATACTGCGGTGTTGGTTGTAATTTAGAAGCATCAATAAAAGACGATAAAGTTATAGCTATTGACACCCCTAAACAAACAGAAGTTAATGCTGGACATACGTGTATTAAAGGAAGATATGCATTCAGTTTTTATGATCATCCAGACAGATTAAAAACACCTTTAATTAAAAGAGATGGAAAATTTGAAGAAGCTTCGTGGGATGAAGCTTATGATTTTATCAAAAACGAAATGAACAGAATTACAAAAGAAAACGGTCCAGATGCCTTTGCTGGAATTTCTTCTGCAAGATGTACGAATGAAGAAAATTATGTTTTCCAAAAAATGATTAGAGCTGCAGTAGGAACAAACAGTGTGGACTGTTGTGCAAGAATTTGTCATTCACCAACTGCTTGGGGAATGCAACAAACTTTTGGGACTGGAGCAGCAACTAACTCTACAGAAGATATTTATCATGCGGATTTATTTTTGGTAATTGGAGCAAATCCAACTAACGCTCATCCTGTAACAGGTGCAAAAATAAAACAACAAGTCATGAAGGGTAAAAAATTAATTGTGCTTGATCCAGTTACAACTGAACTAGCGAAACTTGCAGATTATCATATTAAACTAAGACCAGGAACTAACGTTGCAGTTCTAAATATGATGTTGCACTTTATTATCAAATCAAAACTTTACAACGCAGATTTTGTTAGAGATAGAACTGAAGGTTTTGATAATTTCTTAAAAGAAATTGAAAGACAAGATGTAGATCATTTAGCAAAAGTAGCTGGAGTAGATAAACAATTAGTTAAAGAGGCGGCAATTGCATATGCTACTGTAAGAAATTCAATGGAGTTCCATGGTTTAGGAGTTACTGAACACGAACAAGGATCTAAAACTGTAATGTTAATTGCAGACCTAGCAATGATTACTGGAAACATTGGACGAAAAGGTGTCGGGGTTAATCCTTTAAGAGGCCAAAACAATGTTCAGGGTGCAGCAGACATGGGATGTCAACCGCACCAGGGTGCTGGATATTTTCCTGTGGCTGATGAAAAGCATCAAGAATTCTATACGGAAAAATATGGAGTAACTCACCCAACTAAACCGGGATTAAAAATTCCTCAGATGTTTGAAGCTGCAATAAACAAAGAATTAAAAGGTTTATGGATTATAGGGGAAGATATTGTTCAGACCGATCCTAATAGCGCACATGTTATTGAAGCTATGAACTCTTTAGAACTTTTAGTTGTACAAGAAATATTTATGAGTGAAACAGCAAAATTAGCAACTGTTGTTCTGCCAGGTACAACTTTCTTAGAAAAGGATGGAACTTTTACAAATACCGAGAGAAGAATTCAAAGAGTGAATAGAGCTGTACCTCCTCTACCAGGTACTAAAACTGATGGATTAATTGTAACAGAAATGATGCAGAAATTAGGGTTTGATCAGCCAACTTATGATGCAGATCAAGTTCTAGCAGAAATTGCTGATATAGTTCCTTTCTTTAAGGGAGTTACTAGAGAGAGACTCGGAAAATTTGGATTGCAATGGCCAGTTCAAGAAGATGGAACTGATACAAAAATTTTGCATACAGAAACATTTAAATTAGGTAAAGGCAGACTAAAAAACTTTGATTGGAAAGAATCATCAGAAATAGAAGCTAATCAAAAAGACTACCCTTTGATTTTAACAACTAGTAGAGTTTTACAACATTACAACGCAGCAACAATGACTAGAAGAACAAAAAACATAAATATTGTTGATGAAGATGTTTTGTTAATTCATCCTAAGGATGCAGCCCATAGAGATCTAAATACTGGTGATATTGGAAGGCTTTATTCAGGTAGAGGTGAAGTTGCACTTAAAGTTGAGGTTACAGATAAAGTTAAAGAAGGAATAGTATTTACTACGTTCCATTTCCCAGAGCATATGGTTAATATGGTTACTGGTCATGGAAAAGATGAAGAAACAATGTGTGCAGAATACAAAGTATCTTCTGTTGAAGTACAAAAAATCTCTAATCAATTTAAAACAGAAGTTAAACCAAAAGAAAATCAAGCTGAAGTTAGTTAATTAAAATGACCATTGGTTGGCATTTTGACAATACATATTCAAAGTTATCAAATACTTTTAAAGAAAATATTAAACCAACTCCTGTTCATGACCCTGAATTAGTAATTTTAAATGAGGGACTGGCGTCTACTTTAAATTTAAATTTTTCAAAAACAGACAAAAAAAAATTAGCAGAAATATTTTCTGGTAACTCCTTACCAGAAGAAACTAATACCATTGCGCAAGCATATGCAGGTCATCAATTTGGACACTTTACCATGTTAGGAGATGGTAGAGCAGTTTTATTGGGTGAGCATTTAGTAAACAATGATAATCGTTTTGACATTCAGTTTAAAGGTTCAGGGAGAACTTCTTTTTCTAGGGGTGGAGATGGAAGAGCAGCTCTAGGTCCTATGCTTAGAGAATATATTATCAGTGAAGCGATACATTCATTAAATATTCCAACTACTAGAAGCCTCGCTGTAGTCAAAACAGGAGAGAAAGTTGTAAGAGAAAATCTTTTGCAGGGCGCAATATTAACAAGAGTTGCATCAAGTCATCTTAGGGTTGGAACGTTTCAATATATAGCTGCAACTCAAAACATCGAAAATTTAAATACTTTAGTCGACTACACAATAAACAGACATTATCCAGAAATTAAATCATCAAATTCAAAAGCATTAGACTTATTAAATCTTGTTATGGAAAAGCAATGCCAGCTAGTAATAAATTGGATGCGAGTTGGATTTATTCATGGGGTTATGAATACTGATAATATGGCAATTTCAGGTGAAACTATTGATTACGGTCCTTGTGCATTTATGGATCATTATGATCCAAAAACTGTATTTAGCTCAATCGATAAATTTGGAAGATATGCCTTTTCTAATCAACCACCAATTACAAAGTGGAATTTAGCAAGATTTGCCGAATGTTTGATCCCTCTAATTGATAAAGATGAAGATACTGCAATAAAATTAGCTACAGATTTAATAGATAATTTCCAAAATATTTATGAGGATAAGTGGTTAAATATGATGAGAGATAAGCTTGGTCTATTTGGTGAGGAAAAAAATGATAAAAAATTAATTAATGATTTGTTAAATTGGATGGAAAAAAATAAAGCAGATTACACAAATACTTTTTGTAATCTAATGGATGTTAATTTAGATGAAATTTACAAACATAATGATTTTATCAATTGGAAAAATGAATGGAAAAAAAGATCTGAGTTAAATAATTCAACTAAGGAAAAACAAACCGAACTTATGAAAAAAAATAATCCAACTGTTATTCCTAGAAATCATAAAGTAGAGGAAGCTTTAGCAGAAGCAGACAAAGGAAATTTAGATAAAATTAAAAAGTTGTTAGCTATTTTAAAAAATCCTTATGACAATCAGAATAATATTGAAGAATATCAAGTACCTACTCCATTGAGCAATGAAAAATATCAAACTTTTTGTGGAACTTAAATTATAGAACGTAGGGCTCTGGCCTAGCTGATTTGCCTAAAACTCTTTCAACTGCAAAATCACTTATATCAATTGTTTGGTATGATCCTGTTGTAATTAACTCAGTTAAGGCTCTGCCAATACCTGGTGCCTGCATTAATCCTCGACCAGTAAATCCAGAAGCCATATAAACATTGTCATATTTTGGATGCTTACCAACAACTGCATTATTATCCAATCTATTACAATCATAGTAACCCGCCCATCCACCAGTTAACTTTAATTCTTCAAAGGCAGGTATTCTCTTAGCAAGAGCTGGCCAAACTAATTCCTCAAAATCATTCCAAGCTGGCTCTAAATCTTCAGCGTCAAATACAGATATAGGTGATCCTGCTAAATATTCTCCTCCTTCTGGTCTCCAGTAAACACCTGTGGTTAAGTCTCCGCTTAGAGGCATCTCTTTTATATATGTTGGGCATTTAACTCTAAACACGGTATGCTTTTGAGGAACAACAGGAATATCCTCTAACAATTCTTTTGTCCAGCAACCAGCTGCAGAAACAATCGTTTTAGCATTTATTTCAGAAATACTTTTTACTTCACCTTTAATAAATTCTGCTCCAAGCTCTATAGCTTTGCTCTTTAGGGCGCTATGAAACATAAATGGATCAATCCATCCTTCACTTTGGTTATCTGTGTAAGTTGCTGTTTCAATTCCCTCACTATTAACATAAGGAAAAACTTTTGATAATTCTGAACCTTTTATATTTTTTGTTCCTGCATCACAATCTTTATGATTTTCTAATGCTCTATATTGTTCTTCGGCATGTTCAGGACCAAACATTAAAAGATATCCATTGGTTACCATACTAGCTGTTGGATTAGGATTTTTTTCTGTTTTTAATAACTCTGGTATTTGAAAAATAAAATCTCTTGCAAATTTTCCTAATAGAATATTCTCTTTTTGGAAAAATTGTCTTCTAAAGCCACCTAGAGATAATGGAAATGAAGCTGTTTTATAAGTAGGATCTCTTTCAATGACTTTTACTTTTCTACCTTCTTTGGATAAAAAATAAGCAGTTGCCGTCCCTATTATTCCACCACCAATTACTACAACATCATCCATATCTAATTTAACATAATTAAGCTTGTATTCAGAATTAGTGCAAAGCTACACCAAAGTAAATATGGAATCATTAAATAGGCGCTCAACATCTTGACGCGTTTAAACCTTAAAATTAAGTTAATTATCAATGCTATTAGAATGATTAAAACTAATAAAGCCAAGTCCATATTATGAAAAACAAAAAAAACTACACTCCAAGTTGTATTGAAAATTAAATGAATAAAGTAAATATAAACAGTATTCATTTCTCTACTTTTAGTATGCCAATAAAGCCATATAGAGACAGTCATCATTAAATAAAGGGACGTCCAAACAGGACCAAATATCCAATCTGGAGGATTAAAAGCTGGTTTATTTAGTAGTGAGTACCAAGGTTCTTTAAATGTAATTGTAGACAAACCTCCAATGAATGAGGCAGAGAATGTAACAGCAAGAAACAACAGAAATGTTAAAAATTTGTTTTTAAGCATATTAAATATATACATAACAAAAAATGAGTAAAAAAACTATTTGGATTACTGGAGGAAGTACTGGCATTGGTAAAGCTTTAGCAATTAAGTTTGCAGCCATGGGATGGAACGTTGCTATATCTGCAAGACGAGCTGAATTATTGAATGAGCTTTCAAATTCTTATGAAAATATTTCAGGTTTTCCTTTAGATGTGACTGACAAAGAAAAGTGTAAAGAAGTATTTAATGAAATTAAAAACAAATTTGAAAATATAGATATTTGTTTTTTTTCAACAGGAACATGGGATCCAAAAAAAGAGAAAGAAATAGATGTCGAGCAAATGGAAGACGTATTTAAGGTAAATTTTTTTGGAACAGTTAATTGTATTAAAGCTGTTGAACAGTACTTTAGAGATAAAAAAAAAGGAATAATAACTATTGTGTCATCAATTGCGGGATATAGAGGATTACCTAATTCAACTGGATATGGACCATCAAAGTCGGCATTAAATAACCTAGCTGAAAGTTTGTACTTTGATTTTAAAAGACACAATGTACGTGTTTGTTTAGTGTCTCCTGGTTTTATTAAAACTCCAATGACAGATAAAAATGATTTTAAAATGCCTTTTTTAAAAACACCCGAGTATGCAGCAGATCAAATTTTTGAAGGTTTAGTAAACAAAAATACATTTGAAATACATTTTCCAAAATCACTTACAATAACATTAAAGCTGCTTAGTTTTTTACCAAGTAAAATTTATTTTGGATTAGTTGGAAAACTCACAAAATATCAAAAAAAATAGTTAATCTTTTACAAATACAACTGTTAATTCTGCTACTTTAAAACCAAACTTTTTCATAGTTGCTCTATTTATTGCAACTCTATCATCTTGTTTAAAAATCCAATCATCAAAAGTGATTTTTATCTCTTTACCTTTGACTGGAACTAATAAAACATATTCAAATTTAAATGCAGGTCCATAAGAATAACCTTTCGCTTTACCAACAACATCACCTGCTGTCCCTTCATAATTGTTTTCATCAATTTTATTTATTTTCCATTCTCGGTCTTGAACTTCACCATCATCCCAATTAAATTTTTCTTTAAGAATTAGCTGCTTTCCATCCCAAGTTCCATTTAAGTCTGCAGAAAATTGCCTTGTAACTTTTCCTGATCTATTTTGTAAAACACCCCAAGCCTTAACATTTCCAGATAAATATTCTTCAATGATTAATCTCGGTTCTTTATTTTTAAAATCTTCTGGTTTCATAGCGCTATTATTCGAGCAACTTGTAATTAAGAATAATAAAATTATCAACGAAATTGGCTTAATAATTTTTATATGTCGCATAAATATCTCCATTATTTTATTTATTTTGCATTGAAAACTGAATTAGATCTATATTTTTTGACTTAAATCCTGCTTCACAGTAAGAAAGGTAAAACTCCCACATTCTTTTAAATGTTGAGTCAAAACCTTGATTTTTTATTAAATCCCATTTTTTTAAAAACTCATTTCTCCATATAGCCAATGTATTTGCATAATGATCAGCGTAAGAAATATATGAATTAACAGTTAAACCGTTGTCAGAAACGTATCGATTAATGCTATTTTTATTTGGCAAAAAACCACCTGGAAAAATATATTTTTGAATAAAATCTTGTTTATTTTTATATCTATCAAATAACCTATCATCGATAGTAATTGCTTGAATAGCTGCTTTGCCACCATCAGATAAGTTATTTTTAATAGTTTTAAAATAACCCTCTAAATAATTTTGACCAACTGCCTCAATCATCTCTATAGAAGCAATTGAATTGTATTTGCCTTTAAGATCTCTGTAATCTTTTATTTCAATATTTACTTTTTCGTTTAAACCACAATTAAAAATTCTTTCTTTTGCGTATTCAAATTGTTTTTTTGATATTGTAATACAGTCTAGTTTAACATCGTATTTTTTACCTAGATACTCGGCAAAACCTCCCCAACCACATCCTATTTCTAAAATTTTGTCACCATTATTTGGTTTAATTAGATCAATTAATTTTTGATATTTGTTATTTTGAGCATCAGATAGATTTTTTGATTTATCATCAAAAATAGCGCTAGAGTATGTAAGTGTGTCGTCTAACCAAAGAGAAAAAAAATCATTACCTAGATCATAATGTCTAGCAATATTTTCTTTGCTTCTACTTTTTGTATTTTTAATAATTTTATTTTTTACAAAATTAATTATTGGAAAATCAAGAAGGCCTGAGAATTTATGTATTACTTCTATATTTCTTGCAGTTAATTCGATTAAATTTGATAAGTTATTAGTTTCAAATTCACCTCTCATGTAGCTCTCAGCAAATCCAATACTACCACCTCTAATTAAATTATAATTAAAATCTGGTTTTTTGATTGAAATTTTTGCATGCAATTTTTCATTTGGATTTCCAAACTTTAAAACTTTTCCGTCATGTGTAGTAAGCTCTAGATAACCATGATTTATTTTATTAAGAAATTTAAAAACTAATTTATCTGCAGTGTTATTTAAAAACATTAGTTTTCTACTGTTATATTATTTTTAATTTTAAATTTTTTCTTAATAAACTTAATTCCTTTAAACCACAATTTAAACGCTTCAAAATGTATCGCAGAGATAATTTTAAATGTCATTAAAGGGTGTTTAAGATAAGAATTCATTAAGTTTTTGCTTGTCAAAGCAGATCTTTCACCATCTTGAGATGCAAAAAGAATTTTTCCTTCTTGATCATATTGATCAATTACAACTGACAACTTCTGCTCTGGATTTAATATCCTAAAAAAATAATTACAATCCATTTCAATAAATGGTGAAACATGAAATTTTTTTGAACAATTATTTTGAATTAATTTATTTTGTCCCTCTACTTTAAAAACATATGTGTGTTGCTCATCAAATGTATTTTTAACCTCATATAATATAGAAATTAAATTATCATTATTATCATATACAAAAAAAATACTTAGTGGATTAAAAACATAACCAAATATTCTTGGATAGCATAAAAGCTTAACTTTTATTTTGTCTGTACTGATTTTGTTATTAATTAAATTTTTTTTTACCCACTCAAAAAGAGATGACCCATCACGGTCACCATGATCTTTTTCGTAAAAACTAATAAGATTAAATTTATTTAATGAAAAAAATTTTAATTTATCATTAAGTTCATTTAGCTCTGATAGATCAATGAAAAGTGAAAATACTTTATATTTAAAAAAATGTTCTTTTGGTTTAAATCTCTTATGGATTACGTTTCCATTATATATACAAGAACTAATCATTAAGGTTTTTCAGCATTTCAAGAGATGATTTTATTCCATCTTCATGAAATCCGTAACCAAAATAACTGCCACAAAAAAGTAAATCTTTTTGATTTTGTATTTTAATAAGCTCTGATTGAGCATCTAATGCTTTTTGATCGTAATATGGATGTGTAAATTTTACTTTTTTCAATATTTTTTTCTCATCAATATTGAAGTAAGGATTTAGTGTTAAGAAAATATTTTCATCACACTTTAAATTTTGCAATAAATTTAACCAGTAGGTTATTGAATTTTTCTCTAAATTCTTGTCATTTATTGATGAATTCCAAGAAGACCAAGCTTTTTTATTTTTTGGCATGGCACGCTGATCTGTATGTATGTAAGCTATATTTTCTTTGTAGCTAAAATTCGAAAGAATATTTCTCTCATCCTCAGTTGGATTTTCTATTATCTCTAAGGCTTCATCAGCATGTGTTGCCAAAATAACCTTGTCGTAATCAAAAAATTCACTTTCTCCACCGTAATATAAGCCTAGTCCTGACATTTTTCTTTTTATTTTTGTAACTTTATAATTTTTATAATGTTCCCCACTTAATCGTGAAATTATTTTACTAACATAGGTTCTGCTTCTATTGGTTACTGTGTACCACTGTGGTCTATTTTTCAATTTAAACAAACCATGATTTTGGAAAAATCTAAGAAAAAAACTAATTGGCATTTTTCTTGCTTCATAAGGGGGCATAGACCAAATTGCAGATACCATTGGTATTATATGATAATCAACAAATGTTTTGGATAATTTATTAATTTTTAAATATTCACCTAAGGTAATTTTGTCATTGGATATGATTGCTTGATCACTTTTTTTATAAAATTTAATTATATCAAAAAACATTTTTAAGAAATCAATGTTAAATAGATTTGATTTATTGCAGAAAATCCCACTCAATCCTTTTCCACAATATTCAAATTTCGTATTATCTACTGAAACTGAAAAAGACATGTTACTTTTTTCAATTTGAATATCATTTTCCTTAAAAAAATTAATTAAATTTGGATAAGTTTGAAAATTAAAAACAATAAAGCCAATATCAACTGATACTTTTTTTTCATCAAAAAACAGATCTATAGTATGAGAATGTCCACCAAAATGGTCTTCTCTTTCAAAAAGATCTACATGATGTTTTTTAGATAAATAATAAGCAGCACTCAGTCCAGAAATACCTGACCCAACGACAGCAATTTTCATTAATTATTATGCTGCATCTTCTTTAAACTCATCCATACTTGGACAAGTACAAAAAATATTTTTATCTCCATACACGTTATCAACTCTTGCAACTGGAGGCCAAAATTTATTTGCTTTTAAGAATTTTGCAGGATATGCAGCTTGCTCTCTTGAATATTTATGATTCCATTCATCTGAAGCTAATTCAATATCGGTGTGAGGTGCATTTTTAATAGGGTTATCTACTTTGTCAAACTTACCTGACTTAACCATATCTATTTCCTCTTTAATGCTAATCAATGTGTCACAAAATCTATCCAGTTCAGATAAACTCTCACTCTCTGTTGGTTCAATCATCATTGTTCCAGCAACTGGCCATGACATTGTTGGCGCATGAAATCCATAATCAATTAATCTTTTAGCTATATCTTCTTCTGAAATACCTGTTTCGCTTTTAATTGATCTAATATCAATAATACACTCATGAGCAACATTACCATTTGAACCTTTATAAAGAATTGGGTAATGGTCTTTTAATCTATTTGCTATGTAATTTGCATTTAGGATTGCAATTTGTGTTGCAAGTTTTACACCTTCTGATCCCATCATCTTAATGTACATCCAAGAAATTGATAAAATACTTGAGCTTCCCCAAGGAGCTGCTGAAACGGCACCTATTCCACTTGCAGGTCCACAATCTTTTACGACTGGATGATTAGGCAGATAAACTTGTAAATGTCTTTTACATGCGATAGGTCCCATTCCAGGTCCTCCTCCACCATGTGGAATACAAAATGTTTTATGCAAATTTATATGACAAACATCAGGACCAAAATTTCCTGGTTTTGCAACTCCAACAAGTGCGTTTAAGTTTGCTCCATCCATATAAACTTGACCACCATGTTCATGAATTACTTCACATATATCTTTAATTTTTTCCTCAAATACGCCATGGGTTGATGGGTAAGTTACCATTAATGCACCAAGATTGTCTGAATGCAATTCTGCTTTTTTCTTTAAATCCTCAAAATCAACATTTCCTTCTTTGTCACAATCAACAACGACAACTTTCATTCCAACCATCTGTGCACTTGCTGGATTAGTTCCATGTGCTGAGCTTGGAATTAAACATATATTTCTATTTTCATCCCCTCTATCTAAATGATACTTTCTTATTACCATTAAGCCAGCATACTCACCTTGGGCTCCCGCATTTGGCTGAAGTGAAACACCAGAAAAACCAGTAATAGATCTTAACCAATTTTTAAGATCTGTGAACATTTCTCTATATCCCTCCATCTGTTCGACAGGTACGAATGGGTGGGGCTCAGCCAATTCTCTCCACGAAATAGGTATCATTTCTGCAGTAGCATTTAATTTCATAGTACATGAACCTAGAGCAATCATTGTTCTATTAAGAGCTATATCCTTATCCTCTAACTTTTTAAGATATCTCAGCATTTCTGTCTCTGAATGATATGAATTAAAAACAGGGTGTTCTAAATATTTTGAAGTTCTTAATAAATTTTTTGGTAGATTTGGTAAACTAACAGTTGGATCCTCTTTTTTAATTGACTCTGCAGCATTAAATATTTTTAGTAGTTGGTTTACTCTATAAACATTTTTTCTTTCGTCGAAAGAAACAGCCAGCATCTCTGAATTTACTTTTCTAATATTAACTTTTTGGTCTAAAGCATTTTTGAAAATCTGATCTGTCTTTTCTTTGGTTATAATAGTTACAGTATCAAAAAAATAATCTGAGTATAATTCATATCCAGATTGTTTTATTTTATCTGCAAAATTTTTTGCTAGTTGAGATACTCTTTCGGAAATACTTTTAATTCCATCAGGGCCGTGATAAATAGCATATGCTGCTGAAACAATCGCTAGTAAGGCTTGAGCAGTACAAATATTACTTGTAGCTTTGTCTCTTCTAATATGTTGCTCTCTAGTTTGTAATGACAATCTATAGGCCTGGTTTCCATGCCTGTCCACTGAAACCCCAACAATTCTACCTGGCATAGATCGTTTGTATTCATCTTTTGTTGCAAAAAAGGCTGCATGAGGTCCTCCATAACCCATTGGAATACCAAATCTTTGGGAACTACCGACTGCAATATCTGCTCCAAGCTCTCTTGGTGTTTTTAGCATAGAAAGTGCAAGGAGATCACAAACTAAAATTGCTTTTCCATTTTTTTTATGAATTTTACTTATGGCCTCACTAGGATCTTTAATATCACCTAAAGTTCCTGGATATTGTAAAACTCCACAAACAATATCTTCTTTTAACTGCTCTAGAACTTTATCCTCGTTTCCAACAAGTACTTTAAGACCCATTGGCTCTGCTCTAGTTTGAATAACGTCAATTGTTTGTGGGTGGCAGTTCTCTGAAACAAAAACTAAATTACTATCACTTTTATTAAGTCTATGACTTAAACCCATAGCTTCGGCAGCTGCTGTTCCTTCATCAAGTAAAGACGCGTTTGCTATATCCATTCCTGTAAAATCAACAATCATTTGTTGAAAGTTTAATAACATCTCTAATCTACCTTGTGCTACTTCAGGCTGATAAGGTGTGTATGATGTGTACCATCCAGGATTTTCTAGTATATTTCTTAAAATTACATATGGTGTGTAGGTTCCATAATAACCCATGCCTATAAAATTTGAGTAAATTTGGTTTTTTTTTGAAATTGCTTTTAATTTTCTTAAAGCTTCATATTCTGAATTTGGTTCACCGATATTTAATTCACCTTTAAACTGAATCTTTTCTGGTATGGTACTATTAATAAACTCATCTAATGACTTAAAGTTAAGATCTTTAAGCATTTTTTCTTGGTCCTTTTCAGATGGACCTATGTGTCTTCTAATAAAATCTTTTTGTGAATTATGTAGCATTAGCTTGATGTCTCCTTTGCAAATTTATC
This sequence comes from uncultured Pelagibacteraceae bacterium, assembly GCA_902541745.1. GTDB lineage: Bacteria > Pseudomonadota > Alphaproteobacteria > Pelagibacterales > Pelagibacteraceae > Pelagibacter. Next base: position 111,869 of record CACBRW010000001.1, read on the forward strand.
GTATTCTTCTTTGTTCATTAAATTATCTAGCTCAGATGTGTCTTTAATTTTCAATTTAAAAAACCATGCACCACCTTCAGGGTCCTCATTGATTTTGGCAGGATCATCTACTATAGACTGATTGGTATCTACCACTTCACCACTAACTGGAGTATAAACATCACTCGCAGCTTTCGTAGATTCTACTACTCCTGCAGTACCATCTTTTTCAACATTAGATCCTTTTTCAGGAAGTTCTGCAAAAACTATGTCTCCAAGCATTTCTGTTGCATGTTTTGTAATTCCTATTGTAGCTACATCTCCCTCCAAAGTAATCCACTCGTGTTCTTTAGAAAATTTTACTTCACTCATTAATTTACTCCTTTCACATAATTTTTCTTATAAAATGGTAATGCGCAAACATTTGCTGGATGTCTTTTCCCTCTTACCTCAAGCAAAATTTTAGTATTAATCTTTGAAAACTCTTTATCAACATAACCCATCGCTATAGGACCGTTTACACTTGGTCCAAAAGTTCCACTAGTTATCTCACCAATTTGTTTATCTGTATCATTAAATATTTTAGTTTTTTCTCTTGCAATAAGTCTACCTTCAGGCTTAATCCCTACTCTTATTTGGCTTGCTCCATCTTGCATTTGGTTCATAATTTTTTTCGATCCAATAAAACCCCCATTTGATAATCTAGATTTTGAGATTGCCCATTTTAGGTTTGCCTCAACTGGTGTTTTATTAATATCTAATTCGTGACCATATAAACATAATCCAGCTTCTAATCTCAAGGTATCTCTTGCCCCAAGTCCTATAAGTTGTGCTCCCTTTTCTATTAAATTTTCAACAAATTTTTCAGCTTTATCGTTAGAAATTGAAATTTCAAATCCATCTTCCCCTGTATAACCTGATCTTGTGACAAATAATTTTTGATTATCAGAATCAAACCAATTTCCTGTCATAAAATTTAGTTGATCAACCCCATTTATAATTGAGTTTAAAATTTCAACAGATTTAGGTCCTTGAATTGCTATTAAAGATCTATTGTTATCTAAATTCATTTTAAATTTTGAACCTAGTAAATTGGATAAAATATCATAATCTTTATCTTTGCATGCAGCATTTAAGATGATTAAATATCCCTCCTCTATTTTTGTGATAATTAAATCATCATAAATTCCAGCATCTTCATTCATTAAAAAACTATACTTAGAGCAGTTTTGTTTTAGATTTTTTAAATCTAATGGAAAAATCTTTTCTAATTCTTCTGTTAAACTTTCATCACCGTATATAAATAATTGACCCATATGAGATACATCAAATATTCCAGAATTCGATCTTGTGAATTTATGTTCTTCAATAATACCTTTGCTATACTGAATAGGCATTTCATAACCAGCGAATTCAACAAACTTAGCGTTGTTACTTTGATGAAGTTTATTTAGCGATGTTTTTTTTATTTCCATATTAACTCTTCTGTGCCCCCTCTGTCTTGGTGCCTGAGAGATTTGCTCCTTCGGCGAGAATAATTCTCTTTCCAGAGTTAATATGTACGGTCCTTTTGCCTGAGAGTTTCCGGGGTGGTTGCTCCTTCGGCGCTACAAAAGTAGTCTCTCCCGTAAATAAATTTATAGCATATTTAAAATGTTTATGTGAAATTTATTTTGCTACCTTTTTGACAAGTAATGGAGATAAAAACTGTATAACCACTGCTGTTATAACTACCGCTCCACCAAAAAGCACTGTAAGTGGCGGGTTTTCGTTTGCAAACATCCATGCCCATAAAGGTCCTAAAACAGCTTCAGTTAACATAATTATTCCAACAAATGCTGAGGGAGTTGATCTTGCTCCAATTGTTATAAGTATAAAACCAAGTCCAACTTGAAAAAATCCTGCAATAAAACCTAAAAAAATGTCATTTGTTGAAACCAAAATACTCGGTGACATAAACAAACCTATTAACGTTGCAAAAATTCCAGCAACTAGTTGTAGAGGTATCATATCGACGTTTGGGTATTTTCTGACAATTAAAATTAAGATCGCAAACGATATTGGCATAATGAATGCAACTAAGTTTCCAGTCATTTGACCTGGTGTTAGTGAACTTCCTAACATTAGGATGATACCAACTACTGCTGTAATAATACAAGTTAATGTAATTTTTGAAATTCTTTCTTTTAAAAATACATAACCAAAAATTGCTAAAAACAAAGCTTGGGTTTGTATTATAAAATTAGCATTAGCTACTGTTGTTTCATACATAGCAAATACATAGCTAGCAAATCCAATGGATAAAATTATACCTCCAAATAAACCTGGAATTCCAGATTTATAAAGAGCACTGAAAATTTTTTCTTTGTAAGTAAAGATTAAAAAAATTGTAATTACTCCAATAAAAAAAAGTGATCTCCAAAATAATATTTGCCAAAGTGTAGATCCATCAAAAGACTTTACAATTAAACCTCCAAAACTTAATGCACAAGCTCCTAAAAAAACTAAAAAAGGACCTGGTATTTTTGATAAAAAATTCATTAAATTTGTGATAGTAAATTTTGAGTTTCCATTTCATATAACTTAAATAAAGTCTCTGCATCAGATAAATTAATCTCTTTAAATTTTACTTTTGAACCAGGAGACATTTGTACTAAGCGGTCATAATCGACACTAGCCACAACTCCAATTTTTGGATAACCACCAATAGTACCATGATCTGAAAGCATTATAATTGGATTTCCGTCCGCTGGTACTTGTATCACACCTTTAATCAAACCCTCTGATTTTATGTTGGTATTCACAATATTATCAATTTTAGGTCCCTCTAGTCTCATACCCATTCTGTCTGTAAGTTTCGATACTGTGAATTCCTTTTCATAAAATATTTTTTTACCTTCTTCGGAAAAATAATCAAAATTAGTGCCTTTGATCACTCTTATGTTTTCTATTTTAGTATTAATGTAATTAGTTTTTTTAATATCCTTATTTGAATTTATTTTTTTTAAATTAATTCTTTGCCCTACATCTAATTTTTTTCCATCATTAGATCCGATACTTGCTTTTGTATTTATAGAACAACTATTCCATTGAAATTTTAAATCGAACTCTCCACCTAACGCTAAATATCCATAAACTGATTTATTTGTAGATATGATATTTATCTCATCTCCATTTTCAATTTGATAACTTTCGTAACATTTGCCCTCAATTTCAGTATCTTTTTTTTTAATTGAAAAAATTACATCTCCAGTGATAGCAAAATTAATTTTTTCTCCCGAATACTTTATTTGAGGACCTTGATATGCAAACTCTATGACTGCAGAGTCTAAATGATTACTAACAAGTTTATTAGCTATAAGATAATTTCTATTATCCATAGCACCACTAAATGGGATACCAATATGATAAAGATGATCCCTGCCTTTATCTTGAAAGGTAGTATTAATTCCTGGTCTGATTATATCTAAATAATTAATACTCATTATAATTTTTATACTGATCTAAAGTAATTTCCTTGAAAATTACTGTATCTCCTGGGTTAATTAAATTTGGTTTATCCTCCTTTGAACTATCAAAGATATCCAAAGGAGTATTTCCTAAAATATTCCATCCACCTGGACTTTCAAATGTATAAATATTTGCAAATTGTTCAGTTAATGCAACAGATCCCTTGGGCACTTTTACTCTTGGGGTTTCTAAACGTTGAGCTCGCATATTCTCATCTAAGTCTCCAAGAAAAGGCATACCAGCAATAAAACCTGTCATATAACAGAAATATTCTTTATTTAAAAACTTCTCTAAAATTTTTTCTCTAGTTAATTTTAATATTTCTTCCAATCTTTTAATGTCCATTGAGAATTTTTCATCACAGCAAACTGGTATTTCTAATTTTTTAGAATTTATTTTTTGAGAGTCCTCAAGATCAATATTTTCTAAATAATTTTTAACTTGTTTAAAACTTGTTTTATTTAGATCGAAAGAGATAATTAATTTATTATATGAAGGGGTTAAATTATTAATTCCTTCAATATTATTTTTTTTAATAGTCTTAAAATATTTTATTACTTTTGAATTAATTGTTTTATTTACTTCACTACCAAAATCACAGTATACAGCTGCGTCACCAAGATTTGATATATTTTTTATCATGCCATGTTATACTCAACATTATAAGCTATGGAAATTAATATAAATTGTGATTTAGGGGAAAAATCAAAATATCATTCAAATAAGAATGATCCAAATTTACTTAAAATAGTTAATTCAGCTAATGTAGCATGCGGTTACCATGCAGGTGATGATGATTCTATGAAACAAGTAGTTCAAATTTCAAAAAAAAATGGTGTTAGTATTGGAGCACATCCATCATTTAAAGATCCAGAAAATTTTGGGAGAAAAAGAATGAATCTTCCATCAAACGAGGTGAGGCAATTAATAATTGATCAATATGAAATTCTTCAAAAGATTGCTCAAGATCATGGAGAAAATGTTACTCATATTAAACCGCACGGTGCTTTAAATAATATGGCTTGTGAAGATATTGATTTAGCAACTACTTTAGCAAAAACGATAAATGAGATTAGTAAAGATTTAATTTATTTGGTTCCTACAGGATCTAAAATGGAACAAGCAGCAAAAAAAATGAATATGCGTATAGCTTGTGAGATTTTTGCAGATAGAAATTATGAGGATGATGGCAATTTGGTTTCTAGAAAAAAACCACATGCTCTTATCACTGATCCAGAAGAGGCCAAAAAACATGTGCTAAATATGGTTAAAAATCAGTCGCTTAATTGTCACAGTGGAAAGCAGATACCTTGTGAAATTGACTCTGTGTGTATACATGGAGATAACGAGAGTTCGTTATCTACAGCAAAATCAATAAGAGAAAACCTGTTAGAAAATGGATTACAATTAAAACCTTTAAATAAAATGGAGAAATTTATAAATGATTAAAAAAATATTTATAATTTTTATTTTAACATTATTTACAACAAGTTCTTTTTCTGCAGGATCAGACTCCACTTCTTCAAAAGTAAAATCAAATTATGATAAAGCAGTAGAGTCAATTAAGTTTGCAAAAAAATATGAGTCAAAAGGTAAACTTGAAAAGGCAAAAAAAAGATATGCTAAAGCTCAAAAACTACTTTTGAAATCAAACTCAGAAAAACCTAACAAAGCTGATACTTTAAATTATTTAGGTTTCACTACCCGAAAACTTGGTGATTACAAAAACGGCGAAAAATATTATCTACAAGGTCTGGAAATTGAACCTAATCATATAGGTATAAACGAATATTTGGGTGAACTGTATGTTGTAACAAACAGATTAAATTTAGCAAAAGAAAGATTAAAAATATTAGAAAACTGTAACTGTAAAGAATATACTCAGTTAAAAGAAGTTATTGCAGGTACTAAAAAATCTAAATATTAATTTAAATACAAAATATAAAAAATAAGCTGGTGTTAAAATCACCAGCTGAAAAATAGTATTTATTGAAAAATTCATAAATTGAAATAATATTAACACATCTTGATTGAAGAACTCATAATTTTAACCAATATAATTTTTATAACAATTATATTAACAGCAGATAATGCTCTGATTGTTGGATCTATTGCTTCAAATTTTGTTCCAAAAAATAGAAAACAAATAATTCTTTGGGGTGTAATTGGAGCTTTTGTTTTTAAAATCTTTTTTGCAATTTTTGCAACTTTTTTATTTGAATTTTATTTTATAAAAATTTTAGGTGGTTTATTATTAATTTGGATTGTAAATGATTTAAGGAAAGATTTACTAGAGATTAAAAAAGTAAAACCCACTACTAAAAAGGGGAAAGAGCCTTCATACATTAGTAGTATAGGAAAAGTTTTATTTGCAGATATCATGATCAGTTTTGATAATGTTATTGGTGTGGTTGCAGCAGCAAAAGGATATTTTGGATTTATGATATTTGGATTGATGTTATCAGTTGTTTTAACTGG
>CACBRW010000002.1 GCA_902541745.1 uncultured Pelagibacteraceae bacterium
TTATGAAAAGGCAATAGATCGTTATACGGAAATTATTTTAACACTGGATGACAATTCACTTATCAAATCAGATGTATTGTATCGTAGAGGTGGTAGTTATGAAAGAATGGGCAATTATGAAAAGTCAGATGTTGATTTACTGCATGCACTTAAAATTGATCCTAGTGATGCATATATTTTAAATTACCTTGCTTACTCTTGGTTAGAGCGTGATTATAAAATTAATGAAGCAATGGATATGTTGAAAACAGCATATGATTTAAAAAGCAATGATCCATATATTATTGATTCAATTGGATGGGCTTATTTTTTAATAGAGGATTATGTAGAGGCAGAAAAGTATTTAAAAAGAGCTGTTGAATTAATGCCAGATGACCCAATCGTGAATGATCATTATGGAGATATTTTATGGAAATTAAATCGAAAAATTCAAGCAAGATATTTTTGGAACAACGTATTAACTTTTGATGACACCGAAGACGATATGAGAGAAAAAATCAATATTAAAGTAATTGAAGGTCTTAAAAATTCCTAAATGAAAATTAATAAAATTAAATCTAATGCAAAGTTAAATTTAGCACTAAATATCACTGGAAAAAAAAAGGTTTTACATAAAATTGAAAGTATAATTGGTTTCATAGATTTACATGATGTTATTTCGATAAATCAACATAATGGAAAAAAACATTATATTTCTTTTTATGGAAAGTTTTCTAAAAATATTGGAAAAAAAAATACTGTTCAAAAATTATTTCAAATATTAGATAAAGAAAATTTATTAAAAAATAAAAAATTCAAAGTTAAAATTAAAAAATTAATCCCTCAAGAAGCTGGGTTGGGTGGGGGATCGATGAATGCAGCTAGTGTGTTTAATTATCTGGTTAAAAAAAAAATTATTAATCCTAATCATCAAAAAACTCGAAGTATCTGTGACTTCGTTGGTTCTGATGTTATTTTAGGCACCATTTCATCCAGCTGTGTGTTGTCATCAGGTGGTAGAATAAAAAAGATTTATAATACTCCAAAATATTACTCTACTTTAGTAAAGCCTGATTTTGGGTGTTCAACTAAAAAAATATACTCAGCTGTTCGAAAGTATACAAAATCAAAATATAACAAACCTAAAAAAAACATGTTTGGAGTAAAATATTTGATTGATCAACAAAATGCCCTTGAAACAATAGCGTTCAAAAAATATCCAAAACTTAAAAATATAAAGTTGTTCTTAGAAAGTATAAATAATCCATTATTTGTAAGAATGACTGGTTCAGGATCAACAATTGTTGCCTATTATAATTCATTAAAGAGTTGTAAATTGGCAAAAGCTAAATTTAAAAGAAAATATAAAAATTATTGGTGTGTTACAGCAAAAACTATATGAATTTTATATTTTTATGTTATAGGAAGCTAGTATTGGGGCGTAGCCAAGCGGTAAGGCACGGGTTTTTGGTACCTGCATCCTAGGTTCGAATCCTAGCGCCCCAGCCATTTATGAAAAATTTTTTAGATAAATTTTTTTCCAGATCAAAAAATTTTGATTATATAAGTCAAAATTTAAAAAAAATTACTTTAACAACACCAGCAAATAAAATTTTTGAAGCAATAAATAATTTTTCAGAGAAAAGTGAAATCAGATATGTGGGTGGGTGTGTAAGAAAAGTAATAAAAAATGAAAACGTTGATGATATTGACCTAGCAACAAATTTAACTCCCCTGGAAGTTTGTGAGGCTCTTAAAAACAAACAAATAAGTTATTACGAAACAGGAATTGGCCACGGAACTATAACAGCAATAATTGATGAATATAAATATGACATTACTTCTTTAAGGAAAGACGTCTCAACTGATGGAAGGCATGCTGAAGTAGAATTCTCTTTAGATTGGAAGGAAGATGCCTCTAGAAGGGATTTTACTATCAATTCAATTTATGCAGATGGTGATGGTAATTTATTTGATCCATTTAATGGTAAAAAAGATTTGGAGGATGGTTATATTAATTTTATTGGCAATGCGGAAAAAAGAATTCAAGAGGATTATTTGCGTATTTTAAGGTATTTAAGATTTTATTTAAATTACTCAAATCATAAGCATCAGTCAGAAATAATAAAAAATATAAAAAAAAATATTGATGGAATTTCAAATATATCATCTGAAAGGTTAATCGATGAGCTAAAAAAAATAACTAGTTCAAATGGATTTTTAAAACTCTTCAAAGATAAAGAAAGTTTAGAACTCATAGAAATAATTTTCCCTCAATTAAAGAATATTAAAAATTTTAAAAAACAAAATTCTTATGCTGCACAGAATTTTTTAAAAATTGACTTTATATTCTTAATTGCGCTTTTAGTTATTGATGGGACTGATAATGCTGATTATTTTCTTTATAAATTTAATATATCTAACAAAGATAAGAAAAGATTAAAATTAATAGATCTTTTTTATAGAGAAAAAGTAACTTTAAACAACTTTACAGAGAAAAACTTGAATAAATTTTTTTATTTTAATGGGCGACAAGCTGTAATAGATGTAATTAATTTTAAAATATTTATCTCAAACAAAGTAGAGAAAAAACTAATCAAACTATTAGATACTTATAAAGAGAAAGTAATTCCAACTTTGCCAATAGGGGCCGACCTATTAATGTCTAAATTTCAAATTCCTGAGGGCAAAACTTTAGGTAATAAATTAAAAAGGATAGAAGAAACTTGGGTTCAAAACGGATTTCAAATTTCAGATAAGCAGGTTCAACAAATAGTTAAAAGTTAAATATATTTAACGTCTTTAATTTCAAAATTTTTTACACCAGAGGGTGTATTTATTTCAACTAAATCACTTTTATTTTTTCCAATCAAACCTTTACCAATTGGTGATTGAAAGAAAATTAGTTTTTGTTTTAAATCTGCCTCATCTCTCCCAACAATTTTATAATTAATTTTTTCACCAGTATCTAAATCCTCTAAATAAACTGTAGATCCAAAAATTACTTTTCCTTCATTATTTAGTTTTGTAACGTCAATTACATTTGCTCTTGCAATAATGTCGTTAATTTCTGTTATTCTTCCTTCGTTATGAGATTGTTCTTCTTTAGCTGCATGATATTCAGCATTTTCTTTAAGATCTCCATGGGATCTTGCTTCAGCAATTGCAGCTACTATTTCAGGTCTTTTTTTTTCTTTTAAAAAAACTAATTCTTCCTTTAGTTTATTTAGTCCGTTTAATGTTATTGGCTCTTTATCCATTTATTTATTTCCATTTTGCAATTGGAGGTAATGACATCAAAATTCCTTCAATATTTCCACTAGTTTGTAGCCCAAATTTTGTTCCTCTATCATACAACAAATTAAATTCTGCGTATCGACCTCTTTTAATATACTGAAACTCTTTATCTTTTAAAGTCCATTTTCTTTTTAATTTTTTTTTAATTATTTCATTAAATAGCATTTGAAATGTAACACCAACATCTCTGACAAATTTAAAGTCATTTTCAAAATTATCATTTTTATAGTCAAAAAAAATTCCACCTATACCTCTTGCTTCTTTTCTGTGAGGTAGATAAAAATATTCATCACACCACTTTTTATATTTTTTATAATAATTTTTATTATGTCTATCGCACATTGCTTTTAATATTTTATGAAATTTTTTCTTCTCTTTTTCATCTTTGATTGCTGGCGTTACATCCATTCCCCCACCAAACCAATTCTTTGTTGTACAAATAAATCTGGTATTAAAATGCATTGCAGGAATATGGGGATTTTGCATGTGCATAACTATTGATATTCCTGATGCCCAAAATCTAGGATCTTTACTTGCGCCCGGTATATTCTTTTGAAATTGCTTAGGAAATTTTCCATAAACTTTTGAAAAATTTACTCCTACTTTTTCAAAAATTTTTCCATTTTTTAGAATTCTATATTCACCACCACCCTCATCTTTTTTAATGCTTCTATTCCAAGAAGTTGAATGAAAATTTACTTTGTTTTTTTCAATTTTTAAAATGTCGTCACATATTGCATTTTGTAATAGCTTAAACCAATTACTTGCTAAGTCTTTTTTGATTGAAATATCCATTTTATAATAATTCTATTTGACGCAAACTTTCTGCCAAAACAATGGCAACAGAAGATGCAATGTTAAGAGATCTTACTTGATTATTCATTGGTATTTTTAAACGATTTTTAATAATTTTATGAACCTTTTCGGGCACCCCAGCACTTTCTCTTCCAAACAAAATAGTATCATCAGGCTTAAATTTAAATCTAGTATAATTTATTGAACCCTTAGTTGTCATCAATACGATTCTTTGTTTTTTCTTTGTCTCAAAAAATTTTTCCGAACTTTGATAAAAATCTATTTGACTATAGTCCATATAGTCCATAACTACTCTTTTAAAACGCTTGTCTGATAATAGAAAGCCACATGGTTCAATTATTTCTAATTTAGCACCCAAACAAGCACATGTTCTTATGATTGCAGCAGTATTCTGAGGTATATCAGGCTCATATAAAGCTATTTTGGGTCTTAAAATTGCTGAATTCTGTGTCATTCTTTCAGTAGTAAAATTATTATTTTATATTATATGAATTCGTATATTAACTATTTTAATTCAAAAAGAGATAATAATAAAAGCTACAAAAGGTGTCTGAAAAAAAAACAAAAAGAAGAGATTTTTTATTTACAGCTACCACAGCGGTAGGAGCTGTAGGTGCTGCTGCAGTGGTGTGGCCAATGATAGATCAAATGAATCCAGATGCTTCTGTTAAAGCATTAGCTAGCACAGAAGTTGATGTAAGTGCATTAACACCAGGAAATACATTAACTGTTTTGTGGAGAGGTAAACCAGTTTTTATAAGAAGAAGAACTCAAGACGAAATTGATGAAGCAAGAGCTGTAAAGATGGAGGATTTAATTCATCCTGAGAAAGATGAAGATAGAGCAAAAAATCCTGAGTGGCTTGTTATGTTGGGTGTATGTACTCACCTAGGATGTGTGCCTCTAAATGATAAAGGTGATTATAACGGATGGTTCTGTCCATGTCATGGATCTCATTATGATACATCTGGAAGAATTAGAAAAGGACCAGCACCTTGGAATATGGAAGTGCCTAAATACGAATTTGTTAATGCAAATACAATTAAAATTGGATAAATAAAAATGAGCGATCACGATTATAGACCAAAATCAAAAGTAGGCCAGTGGTTTAACGATCGACTTCCGTTATTAACTCTAGCAAACCATTTAACAGATTATCCAACTCCAAAAAATTTAAATTATTGGTGGACTTTTGGAGGAATACTAACTTTTTGTCTTATTACTCAAATTGTTACAGGACTAACACTTGCAATGCATTATATTGCTCATGCTGATATGGCTTTTGAAAGTGTGGAGCATATTATGCGTGATGTTAACTATGGTTGGTTAATTAGATATATTCATGCAAATGGTGCATCAATGTTTTTTTTAGCTGTTTATATTCATATATTTAGATCTTTGTTTTATGGTTCTTATAAATCACCAAGAGAAATAATATGGATTTTAGGAATAATAATTTATTTATTGATGATGGCTGCAGCCTTTATGGGTTATGTATTACCATGGGGTCAAATGAGTTTTTGGGGAGCAACAGTTATTACAAATTTATTTAGCGCTATTCCTCTAGTAGGAGAGGGAATCGTTACTTGGTTATGGGGCGGTTATTCTGTTGACAACCCAACTTTAACAAGATTTTTTACATTGCATTATTTAATTCCTTTTTTAATTTTAGGGTTAGTTGTTTTACATATTTGGGCTTTACATGTTCCTGGTAACAACAATCCAGTTGGAATAGATATTAAAAAACCTTCGAAGGACACTGTTCCATTTCATCCTTATATTGTTATTAAAGATGGTTTTGCTTTACTGATGTTCATGATTGTGTTTGCTTTCTTTGTATTTTATGCTCCAAACATTTTAGGACATGCAGATAATTATATAGAGGCTAACCCAATGGTAACACCCGCACATATTGTTCCTGAATGGTATTTGCTACCTTTTTATGCAATATTAAGATCAGTTCCTGATAAATTGCTAGGTGTTGTGGCCATGTTATCTGCAATATTAATCTTAGCAGTCTTACCTTGGTTAGATACCTCAAAAATAAGATCAGCAGTATTTAGACCTTTATATAAACAATTTTATTGGATACTAGTTGCAGATGTTTTGATACTTGGTTATGTGGGCGCAATGCCAGCCGAAGGACTTTATTTGTTGATAGCTCGAGTTGCTACTGCGTATTACTTTTTACATTTTTTAGTCATTCTTCCTGTTCTAGGGTTTAAGGAGAAAACTTTACCAGTTCCTCTAAGTATTACTGAATCTGTTTTAGGTGGTTCACCAAACTTAGCTGCCGTGAGAAATAAAGAAAGTAAAATAGAGTAAGGTGAAAAATTTATTAAAATTATTTTCTATAATAATCATAATTATTGCCTGTAATTCATATTCTTTTGCTGCTGAAAAAGTAGAATATTTAAAAACTGATTGGAGTTTCAAGGGTTTATTTGGAAAATTTGACAGAGCTTCTCTTCAAAGAGGTTATCAAGTTTATACTGAAGTATGTGCCTCGTGTCATTCAATGAAGTACCTAAGTTATAGAAATTTAGCAGAAAAAGGTGGACCAGAATTTTCTGAAGCTCAAGTTAAAGCTATAGCAGCCTCATTTGAGGTAACTGATGGTCCAAATTCTGATGGTGAAATGTTTACAAGGCCTGGAAAATTATCTGATAAATTTGTAATGCCGTATGATAACGTAAAAGCTGCTCAAGCTGCAAATGGTGGTGCGTATCCTCCTGATATGTCTGTTTTGGTTAAAGCCAGAGGTGGTGGTGTTGACTATATCTATTCTTTATTACAAGGATATGAAGAAGCTCCTAGCAACGTATCTTTAGACGATGGAGTTTATTACAACAAATATATGTATGGAAATAAAATAAGAATGGCTGCACCATTATCAGATGGATTAGTAGAGTATGGTGATGGCACAAATGCAACAGTAGAACAGATGTCAAAAGATGTAACAACTTTTCTAATGTGGTCTGCTGAACCCCATTTAGAAGCTCGACATCAGATGGGCTTTAAAGCGATTGTTTATTTGATCATACTTACTGTTCTAGTTTACTTTAGCATGAAAAAAATCTGGTCACGTGTTGAATCTGAAGTTTAATACGTCTCCATCTTTCACAATATAGTCTTTACCTTCTAATCTCATTTTTCCGTTAGCTTTGGAATTTACCCATCCATCATTAGCTACGAAATCTTCATATGATATAGTTTCTGCTCTGATGAAACCTTTTTCAAAATCTGTATGAATTTCTCCTGCTGCTTTAGGAGCAGTACAGTTTTTTTGTATAGTCCAAGCCCTTGTTTCTTCAGGTCCAGAAGTAAAATACGTATCAAGTTCTAATATTTTATAGCCCTTTTGGATTAACATACTCAGACCTGTATCTTTTAAGCCAATCATGTCCATATAATTTTTTTTTTCATCTTCTACCAATTCATTTATTTGGTTTTCTATGTCTGCTGAAACAATAAGTGTGTTATCTTTTCCAAATTTTTCAATAAAGTTTTTAGTATATTTATTTCCATCCTGAACGCTTTGCTCATCCACATTACAAACAAAAATTTTTGGTTTTATTGATAAAAGGCCACTTTGATTAAGTTGTTTTGTATCAAATTGAGAATTTAATATTGATATATCTTTATCATTATTAATGCAGTCTAATGCAATCTCTAAAACTTTAAGCTGATCTTCGTCAACGTTTTTCTTATTATTTTTTTCAAATCTTTTTTGGATAGACTCTAGGTCAGCTAACATCATTTCAGTTTCAATGATCTCAAGATCCCTTATAGGGTCAACGTCTGGATTAACATTTTGAATATCGTCTGAGTCAAAGCATCTAATCATATGAATAACTGCATCAACTTCTCTTATATGGGATAGAAATTTATTGCCTAATCCTTCACCTTTAGATGCACCTTTAACAAGACCGGCTATATCCACAAACGAAATAGTTGCATTTATTATTTTTTTCGATTTTGAAACTTCTGATAATTTGTTCAATCTTTCATCTGGAACGGGGACTACTCCCACATTGGGATCTATTGTACAAAATGGAAAATTTGCAGCTTGGGCTTTGCTTGAGTTTGTAAGTGCGTTGAATAGAGTAGATTTACCCACATTAGGCAAGCCAACAATTCCGCATTTAAAACTCATTATTTATTATTTACAGTGCTAGAGAATAAATCTAATTTTTTGTCTATAAGTATTGATATTGAATCAGTGATGTTATTTGTAATTTTTTCCAATTGAAGCATTTCATCCTCGTCAAAATTTTGAAGAACAAAATCACTTACTTCCATTTTATCTTTTGGTTTACCAATTCCTATTCGTACTCTTGAATAATCTTTTCCAATAAATTTATCTATTGATGCAATTCCATTATGTCCTGCGTCAGATCCAGCAAATTTTGCTTTTATCTTTCCAAACTCTACATCTAGATCGTCATGAAAAACGATAACATCTTCGGCATCTATTTTGAAATATTCAATTAATTCTCTTATACAAATTCCAGAATTATTCATAAATGTTAAAGGTTTTATAGCGTAAACTTTTTGGTCACCTACATTACCAGTTGTAAGAAGTCCTTTAAATTTTGGTTTTTGTTTTGAAAGTCCAAATTTTTTATTTATTGCATCTATAATTTTGAAACCAATATTGTGTCTATTGTTTTCACTGTCTGGGGTTGGATTGCCTAATCCTACAAGTAGAAGCATAAAATATTAATATTGGAGGATAAAATTCAATTTTAATTAACTTATTTTTTTTCTTCAGCAGGTTTTTTATCTTCACCTTCTTTTTTATCACCATCGGCTGCTGGCTTTTCTCCACCTTCAGCTGCCGCTGCCTCTGTTCCCTCAGCACCTTCTCCTTCAGCCGCCTCAGCTTCTGCAGGTTTTTCAGGTTCTTTCATAACAGTCGGAGCTGCTAGAGTTGCAATTACGAAATCTCTTCCTTGAATAGTAGGAGTAACGTCACTGTCAAGTTTAATAGAAGAAATCTTAAAACTCTCACCAATATCAACTCCATCAAGATCTATTACAAGATTTTCAGGAATTTTTTCGCTTGGACATTTTAGCTCAACTTTTCTTCTTACAATGTTTAAAACTCCACCTCTTTTCAAACCAGGAGATTTTTCATGATTTAAAAATTTTACTGGAACGTCAATTCTAACTTTTATTCCCTCAACTATTCTTAGAAAGTCTACATGAATAGGTTCATCTGAAATAATGTCATATTTTATTTCTCTTGGCAAAACTGTTTGAGGTTTACCATCAACTTTTAAAGTTATGATGCTTGACAAAAAGTTTTCTTTTTCAATGAGTGACTTGAGTATTTTTTTAGATATTGAAATTTTCTCGTTTTGAGCTTCTCCACCATAAATTATAGCAGGCACATTACCGTTATCCCTCAATGAATTTAATTCACCTTTAGTTTTAGTATTTCTGATGTTGGCGTCTAATGAATTCATAAAAACAAGGCTTTTTAGCTCAAGTTCCTTAATAACTCAAGGTATTTATTTGAATAAATCTGATACTGAGGTTGAATTAGATATTCTGTTAATTGCTTCTCCCATAAGCCCTGAAATTGATAGAACCTCAATGTTTTTAACACCTTTAGTTCTGCTCTTGTTATCGATCGTATCAGTTATCACTAAATTCTTAATTACAGAATTTTTAATTTTTTTTTACAGCTTCACCGCTGAGCACACCATGAGTTATATAAACATAAACTTCTTTAGCACCTCTATTTTTAAGAGCTTTGGCTGCATTCACTATTGTTCCACCAGAATCAATTATATCATCTACAATTATACAAGTTTTACCTTTTACATCTCCTATTACATTCATGACTTGAGATTGACCTGGTTTTGGTCTTCTTTTATCTACAATTGCTAGTCCCACATTTATTAATTTTCCAAGTGCTCTTGCTCGCTCAGTTCCACCTACGTCTGGAGCAACACAAATAAGATTTTTGCTTTTTATCTTTCTTTTTACATGCCTTGCAAAAATAGGTGTTGCAAATAAGTTATCTACTGGAATATCAAAAAAACCCTGAATTTGACCTGCATGTAAATCAACAGTAACAACTCTATCTGCACCTGCTTTAGTTATTAAATTTGAGACTAGCTTTGCAGATATCGAAGTTCTAGGAACTACTTTTCTATCTTGTCTTGCATATCCAAAATATGGAATTACTGCAGTTATATTTTTTGCAGAAGATCTTTTAAGTGCATCAATACACAATAAAAGTTCCATCAAATTATCATTAGCAGGAGAAGAAACAGATTGAATTATAAAAATACTGTTTCCTCTGATATTTTCATTAATTTCAACATAGATTTCACCATCTGCAAACTTTCTAATACTAGAGTTAACTAATTTAGATTTAAGATATTTCGCAATATTTTTGCTTAATGGTTTGTTGCTATTTCCGGATAATAATTTCATTAAAAAAAACCTAATTAAGCATAATTATTGAAATATTTCTACCATAATCATCATGATTTTGTTTTAACGCTCTTCTCGCACTAAAAAAATTATTATTAACATCAAATGTATCAATATTTAAACACTCAATATTTTTTACTTTATTCTTTAAAAGACATGATTTTACATATTTAGGTAAATCAAAATAAAGCTTTTTGAACTTAATTTTAAAAAATTTATTATTTTTTTTATCCTTTTTAATAAATTTTCTTCTAAAATCTTCTTTGACTTCATAATTTTTAGCCGAGATAGAAGGTCCGATAGCCGCTGTAATATTTTTAGGATTAGATCCTTTTTTTGATCATAAATTGGATTACATTGATAATTATATCCTTGTATGCGCCTTTCCACCCTGCATGAATTGCTGCAATTAATTTTGTTTTTTCATCACAGATTAAAATCGGCACACAGTCAGCAGTTAAAACACCAATTGGTAAGTTTTTTTGGTTTGTAATTATTGCGTCTGCTTTTGGTTTTGATTTAAATATATTTTTTTTATTAATATAAATAAACTTATTACTATGTATTTGATGAAGTAAAAAAATACTTTTAGCGGTGCTGTTTATTTTTTTTTTTACTATTTGTAAATTTTTTTTTAACATCCGATGGCTTGTCTTTAGAACCAGGACCACAGTTTAAACTCTTATAAATTTTTTTTGATTTACCACCAGTTTTATTAAAAAAACCATGTTTAATTATTTTAATTTTTGAGAGTTTTTTTGATTTTATCAATTTTGAAAACCTGTTCTAAAATTATTTTTTTTATTTTTTATAAGCATGACTTTGAATAATTCACCCATTTGCTTTTCATCTATTAAACGTCTGACCCGATAAAATAAATCTGTTTTTTTAGAAAATGCTATATTTTTGCTGATTATTTCTGCTCTTTGAAGAATACCCATACTTGTCAAAAATTTTTTTTGATTTGTAAAAATTGAATTAATTTCTTTAAACTGATTTATAAATTTCTCAAAAGAATGAAAGTTTATATTATAAGTAATATCAGAATCTCCAATATTTTCTAAAATGTTTGAGTATTTGTGATTATTTACTGCCTGAAGAGTTTCATGCATTTTACTGTCTGCATAACCGTAATCAATAACCAACATTCCCCCATCATTTTTTTCTATTAAATCACAAATTATTCTTAAATATTTAAATGTATCTGGTGAATATTCTATAACGTTCTGATTTTTTGATATTTCAAAATTTAGATGCTTTTCAATTTTTTTTATATTGATTTTTTCATCTTTAAACTCAGCTTTTTTTGGATTATTCAAATTCACGAATCTTTCAAACCAACCATCTTTTTTTTTAAAAAATTGTTTGATTGGTATGGCATCAAAAAATTCATTAGCTAAAAAAATTGTTGGATTAGATTTAATTTTTTCAATATCTTTTAACCATGAAAATTTTTTAGAATTTAAATTTTTTTTTTTGTTCATTTATTAAAAAATCACTTTTTTCATGAATCACAAAACAGCAGGCATTATAACACTCGGGAAAATTCATAAGTGTCTCATCAATGACTTTCATCATTTCGCCATTTCCAGCTCCTAGTTCTAGTAAATTAAATTGTTTCGGAGAGCCTAAACTTTTCCAAAAAGTAATTGTCCAAATTGCAACTATCTCTGAAAATAATCTTGTAATATTTGGAGCTGTAATAAAGTCTCCGTCCTTACCAAAAGGATTCTTTTTCATATAAAAACCTTTATTCTTATCGTAAAGAGCTAAATTTATAAATTGATCTAATGGTAAATTATTTGTTTTAGCGAGTTTCATATTTTAAATAAAATAAGATTATCCCTGATAATATAAATATTAAACTAACTACTTGACCCATCGTTAAGTTTAAAAATATATAACCTAGTTGTTCATCTGGTACTCTATAAAATTCAACAATAAATCTGAAGATTGAGTAAATTATTAAAAACAATCCTGAAATTATACCAGGTTTGTTTAAAAATTTATTTCTAAAATAAATTAATAATAAAAATAGAAATAAACCTTCTGATAGTGCTTCGTATAATTGTGAGGGATGTCTAGGAAGATTATCTACATGAATAAATGTTACTGCCCAGGGCACTTTAGTTATAGTTCCATATAACTCAGAATTTATAAAGTTTGCTATTCGTCCAAAAAACAAACCTACTGGAGCTACTAAAGCGACAATATCCATATATAAAAATGGGTTTTGATTATTTTTTTTAGCAAAAAATAAAGAGGCAAAAATAACTCCGATTAAACCTCCATGGAAGGACATTCCACCTTGCCAAATTTTAAATATGTCTAATGGATTATCTATGTAAAAACTTAAATTATAAATAAAAACATAACCAAGCCTTCCTCCTAAAATTATACCTATAATTAAATAAGTTAAATAATCATCAAATTTATTTTTAACTTCTATGTCTTGGATAAATAACTTTTTAGCGAGTATCCAGCCTAATATAATTCCAAATATATAAGCTAAAGAATACCACCTGATTTCTAAAGAAAATATTTCTAAGGCTATTGGGTCAAAATTATTAATGAACATTTTTAATAATACTTATAATGTATATCTTAAATATGAAAAATTCTAAATTTATAATTGATAAGTTTGCTAAATTAATTGAGCATGGACTAGTATCTTCAAAAGATTTAACTACAGAATTATTTAATATCTTTAAATCTAAAAGAGATGAATTTGTTTTTAAAATGAAACTTACAAGTAAAGACGAGTTTGAAGTGCTCTCAAAACGTGTTGAGAATCTTGAAGATAAAATAAATAAACTTGAGAAAAAAAAAAATAAAAAAGTTAAAAAGGTAAGAAAATCTTAACTCTCAAACCAGCCATTTTTGATTTTTCTAACATTATATTTCCTCCATGAGATTTGATAATATCTGATGAAATTGATAAACCAAGGCCAACACTTGATTTAGAGTCTGCTCGACCTTTATCTATTTTATAGAAAGGTTTAAATACATTTTCATACTCATTTTTTGGTATGCCAGGACCATCATCATCAATAATAATGAATAAATTTGTATTTTTTTTACTTAAACTAATTTCAACTTTACTCGCATATTTCAGTGAATTATCAATTAGATTATTTAGACATCTATTAATTAAATTTTTCCTACCACTAAAGTAAATTCTTGGTGTTAAGTTTTGTAAAATATTTTCGTTATTATATTTTTCGATAACTTCTGAAATTAGTTCAGATAGATTAAACATTTCATCTTTTTCAACATATGATGAGCTGGTGAATTGTAAATATTCATTTAACATTTTCTCCATTTCATTAATGTCTTCTGTTAATTTATTAACAGTTTCTTTATCTTTTATAAAAGCTAATTGTAGCTTCATTCTTGTTAAGGGTGTCCTTAAATCATGACTTATTCCAGATAACATTTCTGTTCTTTGATTTATGTGTCTTTCAATTCTCTTTCTCATTTTATCAAATTCATGCCCTGCTTGTCTTATTTCAAGGGCCCCAGAAGGTTTGAACTCTTCAATATTTTCTCCTTTACCAAACCTTTCAGCCGCACGAGCCAAGTTACTGATTGGTCTAGTTTGATTTTTTAAAAATATTAGAGAAATGATCACCATAATAATTGCAGGAACTGTGATCCAAAGTGCAAATATTCTTGCTGAAGAACTTGTAACTCTATCTTTAGGCACTAAAAATTTAAAATAACCTTCTTCATATTTAATTCTTAAATCAATTAATTCTTTATAACTTGTTGTATCAAACCAGTATTTATTTAATCCAAACTTAGATTTTAGCTCTCTTCTTAAAGTTCTATCTATAGGACTAAACCATCTTTCGGTGTCTGTATTTTGTAATTTTTCGTTATTTGAAAATTCAATATTTAAATCTAAAAACATGGAAAAAAGATCCAGCAACTCTTGTTTATTTTTTTGCTCACTTCCATAAGCTGCAATAAATGTACTTATTTCATTTACTAAAGTTCTTGTCATACCTTTGTTTGTTTTGATCCAAAGACTATCAAAAAAAACAATTGTAATAACTAGTTGTAGGACTAAAACTGGAACAGCAACAATAAGGAGTGCCCTATAAAATAATCTTTTTGGTAATATTTTTTTTAAGTAATTACTCAATCCAGAGAACATATCCTGCACCTCTTATTGTCTGTAAAAATTTTGGATTTTTTGGATCAATTTCAATCTTTTTTCTAAGTCGAGTAATAATCACATCTATTGATCTCTCTTTATCTAGATTAATTAATTGACCAATATCTTCCCTAGAAAATGTTTTGCCTGGGTTATTAATCATTTTTTCTAAAATTGTCTTTTCAGTTGCATTGATCTTAAATTCTTTATCACTTTTAAATATTAAAAGTTTATTCAAATCAATTTTAACATTTTCAAATTCTATAACTCTTTTTTGGTCAGTTTTAATAGTTTTATTTAATATATTTTGTATTCTTAGAATTAATTCTTTGGGCTCAAATGGTTTTGGCAGATAATCATCAGCACCAATCTGCAAACCTTCTACTCTCTCATTTGCTTCACCTTTAGCAGTTAGAAGTATCACAGGCGTATCTAGTTTTTTTTTGTTTTCTTTCAAAAAATCAAGCCCACTTTTACCTGGCATCATGATATCTAAAACTATTAAATCAAACTTTATTAATTTAATTTTCTCTAAAGCATTTTCAGCATTTTCTGCAGTAGTGACTAGGAATTTATTTTCATTCAAATACTTTTTTACGAGAGATCTAATTCCATCATCATCATCAACTACTAGTATATGTGCAATAAACTTATCCATTAATTATTTTGCTCAGTACATTATCAAAATTTATCACTTCCTCAGAACTTGAATTTATCAAAGCATTATAAATTCTCTTTTTTTGTAAATTAAAAATTTCATTAAAAATTTTTTTACCTTTATCATTAAGAAAAACATGCTTTACTCTAGTATCCTGATCATCCTTTTTAAACGTAATGATTTCAAGTTTAATTAAATCTTTGAGAACCCGATTTAAGCTTTGTTTTGTGACCTTTAATCTCTTAAGTAGCTCTGAAATTGATATCCCTTCATACATTGACAGTAAATGAATTACTTTATGGTGTGCTAAACCAATTGAATATCTATCTAAAATTTTTTTAGAGTCAGAAAAGGTTTCTCTGTAGATTACAAATAGTTTTTCAATTAGATCTTTAAGTTGGTCATCTTTTAAATATAAAAGTTCTTTCATAATAGGTAAGTTATATTGACATATTAAAGATACAAAGATATTTTTCAGTTATAAATTAAAAAATTTTCACACATGATACCTTACGACAAGAGATCTGGTAAAATATGGTACAACAACGAATTAGTTGATTGGGCTGATGTTAAACTGCATGTTTTAAGCCATGGTATGCATTATGCAAGTTGTGTATTTGAAGGTGAGAGAGTTTATGATGGTTCAATTTTCAAATTAGAAGAGCATACAGCTAGATTTTTTCATTCTGCAAGAAGAATGGGTTTTGAAATTCCATATACAGAAGAAGAAATTAATAATGCATCAAACAAAATTATAGCAACTCAAAAAGTAGAAAATGGTTATGTAAGGCCTGTTGCTTGGAGAGGAAGTGAGATGATGGCTATTTCCGCACAACAAACAAAAATACATGTTGCAATCGCAACATGGGAATGGGGATCATATTTTGATCCTAAACTTAAAGTAGAAGGTATAAGATTAAATATCTCAAATTGGAGAAGACCAGCACCTAATACAATTCCATGGGATACAAAAGCATCAGGTCTTTATATGATTTGTACTCTTTCTAAACATGAAGCAGAAAAGCAAGGATACACAGATTCTTTAATGCTAGATCATGAGGGGAATATTGCTGAAGCAACTGGAGCAAATATTTTTTTTAAAGATAAAAATGGAGAAATTCATACCCCAATCCCAGATTCTTTTTTAGATGGTATTACAAGAAGAACGGTAATCGGAATAGCAAAATCAAAAAATATAAAAGTACATGAAAGAAAAATAGATCCAACTGAACTTCCAAATTTTGTTGGATGTTTTTTAACTGGAACTGCAGCAGAGGTAACACCAGTATCTTGTATAGCTGAACACCAATTTAAAGTTTGTGATACTATTATTGACTTGAATGAAAGCTATCAGGCATTAGTTAGAAAAAGAAAAGCAGCTTAATCTTTACTATCCTCAGACATAGCGTGATCAATGCCCTTGCGCATATAATCGTAACCAGTAAAAAGTGTTAAGACAGCCGACAACCACAAAAGAATTATACCTATAGTTTGAGCGTTATAATCTTGGAAATTAATTATTTTATTTCCTGTATCTCCAGATAATAAAAGAGCTATCGATACCATTTGTAACAATGTTTTAAGCTTAGCAAGGTTTGAAACAGGAAGTTTTATTTTTCCCTTTGCTAAAAATTCTCTCAAACCTGAAATTAAAATTTCTCTTGTAAGAATGATTATTGCTGCAATCACTTCATAATTTCTGATCGTTCCGTCCATAACCAGAAGTATTAAAGCTGTAGCAACAATGATTTTATCAGCTATTGGATCTAATAATTCACCCAGTTTAGACTCTACTCCAAACATTCTAGCCAACATACCATCTAATAAGTCTGTAAATGATGCAAAAATAAATAATATTAAAGCAGTAAGATCACCATAAAAACCTGGAAGATAAAAAGCTAATACGAAAAAAGGAACAATTATAATTCGCCCAATTGTTAATATATTTGGAATTTTTTTAAGCATAATTATTCGTGAAAAAAGTTATATATCTTTTTTGCCACTTTTTCTTCAACACCTTCTACAGATTTAATTTCGTCTAAGCTAGCAGACTCAACAGATCTTGCAGATCCAAAATGGTTTAATAAAGCTCTTTTTCTTATAGCTCCAATCCCATCAATTTGGTCTAATAAAGATTTGCTAATACCTTTTTTCCTTTTTGCTCTGTGAGCACTTATAGCAAATCTATGTGATTCATCCCTAATTCTTTGAAGAAAAAATAAGGTTGGGTCGTTTCTAGTAAATTTGTACTCTTTACCATTGTGAAAAAAGGTTTCATTTCCACTGTTTCTAAACTTACCTTTAGCTATTGCAATAATTGGAATATCGTGAAGTCCTAGTTCATTTAGACTTTCTCTTGCAACAGAATATTGACCTTTACCTCCATCAACAAGTACTAAATCAGGAAAAGTAAGATAATTATCTTTTTCCTGAACCGCTCTTTTGAACCTTCTATTTAATACTTCTTTCATCATTCCATAATCATCTTGTTCATTTTTTTTATGTTTAATATTAAATTTCCTATACCTTTTCTTAATAAATCCTTCATCACCATAAGCTATAAGTGCTCCAACACTATTTGTGCCTTGGATATGACTGTTGTCATAAACTTCAATTAAATTTATATTAGATTCCAAATTAAATTTTTGAGCCACTGCATCAAACAATTCTTTGTTATTCTGACTTTCATAAAGTTTTCTATTAAGACTGTCTTTTGCATTTTTAATTGCTTGGTTAATAACTTTTAGTTTTGACCCTTTCTTTGCAACTGAAATATTAATTTGTTTGCCTTCTTTTTGAGTGAGTGTTTTTTCAATTAAGGCTTTTTCTTTTATTTCTTTTGAAAGAATAACTGACGATGGAACGCTTTTATTTTCATAAAACTGAGAAACAAACGAATTTAGAATTTCACTGAATTTTTCATCTGGATCATGTTTTGGGAAAAAAGCTTGGTTACCCCAGTTTTGTTTTGATCTATAAAAAAAAACTTGAATACAGGTTTTGCCAGACTCTTTATATCCAGCAATAACATCAGCTTCAACTAAGTTTGCTTCATTAATTCTTTGAGAGGATTGAATTATATTTAATGCTTTTATTCTATCTCTTAATATTACAGCTTTCTCAAAATCAAGATCCTCACTTGCTTTTTCCATTTGATTGGAAAGATTTTTTTGAATTTTCCTAGATTTACCTGAAACAAATTCAATAGCTTCGTTTACTGTTTGATTATATTCTTCTTTTTTTACGTAACCTACACATGGTCCAGAACATCTTTTTATTTGATATAAAATACATGGTCTTTCTCTATTTTTAAAGACAGTGTCATCACAAACTCTTAAATGAAAAATCTTTTGGATCATTTTGATTGTCCAATTAGCAGAACCAGCAGAAGCAAAAGGTCCAAAGTAAAAACCTTCTTTTGTTTTTTTACCTCTATGTCTTTTTATTTGGGGCCACTTATCTTTATTGCCAATAAATATGAATGGAAATGATTTATCATCACGAAGCAGGATATTGAATTTTGGCTTATGTTTTTTGATTAAATTTGCTTCTAAAAGTAGTGCTTCACTCTCGTTAGATGTTGTTGTTATCTCTAGCTTTCTTGTTTGAGATAACATTCGTTCAGTTCTTATTATGTGATTTTTTTCAGCAACATAACTCTTTAATCTGTTTGGAAGATTTTTAGCCTTACCCACATAAAGAATTTCATTTTTCTCATTAAGCATCCTGTAAACTCCAGGGAGTTTAGGTACTAAAGATAACTCTTTTTTAATTACTTCTTTTCCTATTTCAGAACTTATCATTGCTTCTCTTTTTGGTAATTTGAATACCAACAGATGAACACTGTTTTAAGATTTCTAATTTTTCAATTTTTAACATTATTTTAGCAATTCTTTTGTCTTTAAATAGTTCATCAAAAACCGCTTCTCCTAAGGTTTCTAAAAAGTTATAATGTTTCTTTTTTACAAGTTTAGTAATTAATTTTACAATTGTTCCATAATTTACAATAGATTTTATATCTTTATCGCTAGAAGGTTTTTTATCCTCATAGTCTATTTCAAGACTAAATTTTACTTTTTGTGATTTTTCTTTTTCAGAGTCGTAATAACCTAGTTTTAAATCTAAAATTAACTCATTAATTAGTATTTTTTTCTCATAATTAAATAAAGTTTTATTTTTATCTATTTTGACAATTTTTAAATTATTTTTTTTCATTATTTAGTTCCAAAAATAGTAAGACTCCAACATGCATTCCCATCCTCAATACGAACATAGCAACCAAAAAACGACATTATTTTAAATGCAAAAAAACCACCAATCAAAATTATTGCTGCTGCAAGAAAAGGATTAATTTTTTTCATATTATTTAATTCTTGAGGCAATATAATCTAAAATGACTGGATTATAATATTGAAAACAATCAGCCATATTCATTACGTGTCCTGGATTTTTTTGTTTTGAAACACTTTCTTTCCAGTCATATCCTCCTACCACACATTTTTTCCCATTAACTTTATAATTCTCTGAAATAACAATTCTTTTAACGCCAGGGACCTCTTCTAACCAATCTGATAACAGTCCTTCATACTTATCTCTAGGATGAGTAAAAGCTAGAACGGGCACATTATTTGATTTTTTAATGTTATCAATCTGTCTTTGTCTTAGTTCTGCAGGACCTGGGCGCTTTTTAGCAAATTTTTTTAGTGCCTCTTCAGGACCAACTTTTTTGACTTTATATTTTTTGGAAAGTTTACCAAAACAAGCTTGCATGTACGATATACCTCCACCTACTTTATCTGGATGAGCAGCTAATAACATTAAAGTTAATAGACCACCACAAGAGTGACCTGATATAATAATCTGTTTTCTGGGAACTCCTATATTTATAAATTTTTCAACTAATTCTAAGTTTTTTTCAACTCTTTTATCTAATTTATGTTTACCAACATAAGGGGTTTTAGATTTCCACCAGCTTTTTTTCAATGACATATCCCCGGCAAAGTCATTAGAGCAAAAGTTATAAACCATAATTTTCTTACCATTAATTTCCTCATCAACTAGTGATGCTTGATTTTTTAGATCCATTGCCCAAACACATTCACTCTTTTTTGCCTCATCATTTGTGTTTTGACCATGATTAAAAATAATGATAATTTTATTTTTAGGGTCCTCAACAACAAAACCTTCTTTTACTTTAGCTGATTTAGTAATAAATCCACTTTTTAAAATTTTATTAGCATGAACATTATTAGAGATTAATAAAAATATTAAAATTAAAAAAATTTTTTTCATTCTTTTCCTCCCATAATATCTGGTGT
The DNA here is from genome assembly GCA_902541745.1 of uncultured Pelagibacteraceae bacterium. Classification (GTDB taxonomy): domain Bacteria; phylum Pseudomonadota; class Alphaproteobacteria; order Pelagibacterales; family Pelagibacteraceae; genus Pelagibacter. The sequence continues at coordinate 20,678 of CACBRW010000002.1, forward strand.
TTGCCAGTTTAAATTCTGCCCACTATCAATTGCTAATACTTGACCAGTAATAGATCTATTTTTTATAAAAAAGTCAACTGCGTTGCAAATTTGTTCCACATCAACTTGTCTTTTTAAGGGGGTTGCTAAATACTGTTTTTTGAAGTGTTTTTCAGACTGTCTTTGATTTTTTATTGTAGGTCCTGGAGCTATTCCATTGACCCTTATTTTTGGAGCTAGGCTCATAGCACTTGTTTTTGTAAGAGTATAAAGGCCAGTTTTACTTATAGTGTATGAAAAAAAATAAGGAGTAAGTTTAAAGACTCTCTGATCAATTATATTTATTATATTATTATTTTTTCCTTTTATATTTTTAGCAAATTCTTTAGATAATAAAGCAGGTGTTCTTAAATTTGTTCTTAAATGTTGCCCCCAACTATCTGTTGTAAAGTTTTCTAATTTATCATTTTCAAATAAAGAAGCGTTATTAATTAAACAATCAAAATATTTAAGTTTTGATTTTGCGTATTTTACAATTTTATTTACATCATTTTCTTTACTCAAATCACCTTTAACTAAGTAAACTTTAGTACCATCATTTGATAGTTCTTTTTTTAACTTCTCAGCTTTTAATTTTGACTTATTAAAATGAATTAGAATTTCTTTATTTGGGCCAGATAATTTTTTTGCAATCGCAGCACCAATTCTTGTTGCTCCACCTGTAATAATTATTTTCCGTGCTTCCATTTCTTATCTCTTTTTTTTGTGACTTTAGTGCCCGGCATGCCCATAGTTGATCTGCCTTTTGGATAAAGCTTATTCTTTACATCATACTGTCTTATTTTTGGATTTAATGTAATTTCTAATTCGGTACTTTCTAACTTTCTTATTTCATCTCGTATTTTAGCTGCTTCCTCAAATTCTAAATTTGATGCTGCTTCTTTCATTTTTTTATCTAAACCTTTAAGATGTTTTTTAAGATTGCCACCAATATTTGAACCTTCACTTATTTTGACATAGTCCTTTTCATAAACACTCTCTAAAATATCGCTAATTTCTTTTTTTACCGACTTTGCATCTATTTTGTGTTTTTTATTGTAAGCTAATTGAATTTTTCTTCTTCTTTCAGTTTCTGCAATTGCTTTTTTTATACTTTTTGTCTCTTTGTCGGCATACAAAATGACTTTACCGTCAACGTTTCGTGCTGCTCTTCCTATGGTTTGAATTAAAGATGTTTCAGATCTTAGGAAACCTTCTTTATCAGCATCTAAAATTCCAACTAAAGCGCATTCAGGAATATCTAATCCCTCCCTTAACAAGTTAATTCCTACCAAAACATCAAATACACCCATTCTTAAATCTCGCATAATTTCAATTCTTTCTAATGTATCAATATCTGAGTGCAAGTATCTTACCTTTATACCGTTCTCATGAAGATACTCAGTTAAATCTTCAGCCATTTTTTTAGTTAGTGTTGTTACTAACACCCTATGATTATTTTCAATTACTCTCTTACACTCGTGCATTAAATCATCCACTTGATTTTTTGCAGGTCTTATTTCTACAGGAGGATCAATTAATCCTGTTGGTCTTATTACCTGATCTATAAAATTACCTTTTGTTTGTTCTAGTTCCCATGGTCCAGGAGTTGCTGAAACAAATACTGTTTGGGTTCTCATTAAATCCCATTCTTCAAATTTTAACGGTCTATTATCCATACACGAAGGAAGTCTAAATCCATATTCCGCTAAAGTACTTTTTCTTGATCTATCACCTTTATACATTCCATTGAGTTGAGGAACTGTAACGTGACACTCATCTACAAATATCAAAGTATTATCTGGAAAATATTCAAAAAGAGTAGGAGGGGGTTCTCCAGGTTTTCTTCCTGACAAAAATCTTGAATAGTTTTCGATACCAGCACAAGACCCAGTTGCTTCAATCATTTCAAGATCAAATTTAGTTCTCTCTTCTAATCTTTGTGCTTCCAGTAATTTATTTTCAGAACGGTGTTTTTTTAAAGTTACTTCTAATTCTTTTTTTATGTTAATTACTGCTTGCTCTATTGTAGGTTTTGGGGTGATGTAGTGACTGTTAGCATAAACTTTAACTAAACTTAATTCTCTTACTTTATCACCAGTTAGGGGGTCAAACTCTTCTATCTGTTCGAGCTTATCACCAAACAAACACAATCTCCAAGCTCTATCTTCTAAGTGAGATGGAAAAATTTCTAAATATTCTCCCCTTGCTCTAAATGTTCCTCTATAAAAATTTTGATCATTACGTTTGTATTGAAGAGCAACTAAAGACTTGATTATTTCTTCTCTGTTATAATCATAATTTTTTTGCAGTGTTAAAGTCATTTTACTATAAGCTTCAACCGATCCAAGCCCATAAATACAAGAAACACTAGCAACAATTAATACATCATCTCTTTCTAAAAGAGATCTAGTTGCCGAGTGTCTCATTCGATCAATCTGTTCATTAATAGAGGCTTCTTTTTCTATATATGTATCAGATCTTGGTACATAAGCCTCAGGAGTGTAATAGTCATAGTATGAAACGAAATATTCAACAGCATTGTCAGGAAAAAAGGTTTTCATTTCCCCATAAAGTTGAGCAGCAAGAGTTTTATTTGGAGCCAATATCAAGGCAGGTCTGTTAGTGGCTTCAATAACTTTAGCCATAGTAAAAGTTTTTCCTGACCCCGTAACACCAAGTAAAACTTGGTTAAATTGTTCCTTGTTTGCGCCATTAACTAATTTTTTTATTGCTTCAGGCTGATCACCCGCAGGTTTAAAATCAGATTTAATTTTGAATTTTTTTCCACCCTCTAGTTTTCCACCAATTTTAGGATTTTTACTCTGAATATCTGTAATTAAATCTTGATAAGTATTTTCCATATATTAAACAACGTATTAGAATTTATTTATATTTCAATGAGCATAATATCAGACAGTTTAAAGAAGATTAAACCATCACCCACTATTGCTGTTACTCAAAAAGCAAGAGAATTAAAAGCAGCTGGAAAAGATGTTATAGGATTAGGTGCAGGAGAACCGGATTTTGATACTCCGGATAATATTAAACAAGCAGCTATAAAAGCTATTAACGATGGTGATACTAAATACACTGCAGTAGATGGCACTCCAGCATTAAAAAAAGCTATCGTAGAAAAATTTAAAAAAGAAAATAATTTAGAATATACAACTGATCAAATTACAGTTGGTGCTGGTGGAAAGCATGTAATTTATAATGCAATGATGGCAACACTAAACGATGGAGATGAGGTATTAATTCCAGCTCCTTATTGGGTGTCTTATCCAGATATAGTTTTATTGGCTGGTGGAAAACCAGTTGTAATGGAATGTAATGAAAAACAAGGCTTTAAAATAAATCCATCGGATTTAGAAAAATTTATCACTCCAAAAACAAAATGGATAATATTAAATTCTCCATCTAATCCAACTGGAGCTTGTTATTCTGAAAATGATATCAAAGCAATTGCTGCTGTTCTAGAAAAACACAAACATATTTATATTTTAAGTGATGATATATATGAACACGTGACCTACGAAGGCTTTAAATTTTTTACTATTGCTCAAATAGAAAGTTTAAAAGACAGGGTTCTTACAATGAATGGTGTAAGTAAAGCGTACTCAATGACAGGTTGGAGGATAGGGTATGCAGCCGGTCCAAAAGATATTGTTAAAGCTATTGCTAAAATTCAATCACAATCAACAACAAACCCTTCATCAATTAGTCAAGCTGCATCAGTTGAAGCACTAAGCGGGACACAAGATTTTATAAAAAAAAGAGCTGACTCTTTTCAAGAAAGAAGAGATTTTGTAGTAAAAGCATTAAATGATATTGATGGCATCAACTGTTTAAATCCTGACGGAGCATTTTATGTTTTTCCCAGTTGTAAAGAGTTAATAGGAAAAAAAGATCCTAGTGGAAAAGAAATTAAATCAGACACTGATTTTGTTCAATCTCTTTTAGAGAATAGTGGTATTGCTGTTGTTCAGGGTTCTGCATTTGGTTTAGAAGGATTTTTTAGAATTTCATATGCGACTTCAATGGAAAATCTAAAAAAAGCTTTAGAAAAAATTTCCTTTTTTTGTAAAAGTTTAACTTAATGAAAACAGCTATAGTATTTGGTTCCACTGGATTAATTGGTGGCCATTTAGTTGATCTATTAATTGAAGATAATTATTACACTAAAGTTAAGGTTTTCGTTCGTTCACAAACTTCAATTAATAATGAAAAAGTTGAGGTTATAAATATTGATTTTAATAATTTAGGAAATCATAAAACTGAAATTACAGGGGATGATTGTTTTTTTTGTATTGGTACCACAAAGCAAAATTCTCCTGATAAAAATGATTACCAAAAAGTAGAGTTAGATATTCCAAAGGAAATTGCACAAATTGCAAAAGCTAATTCAGTTAAGTCATTTATTTTTATTTCTTCAATATATGCTAATCCAAATAGTTCCGGGAATTATGTGAAATTTAAAGGTTTAGTTGAAGAAGAATTAAAAAGATTAAACTTCTCTAAATTAGGAATATTAAGACCTTCTTTTTTAATGGGGAAAAGAAAAGAGAACAGATTAGGTGAAACAATAGGTATTTTTGCTTTTAGTGCATTGTCGCCTTTGTTATTTGGGCCATTTAAAAAAATGAGACCAATCAGTTCAGAAAATGTTGCAAAAGCAATGATAAAAATTGCTAATAGCAATTTAGAAAAAACTGTTTATGAATCTAATGAAATAGTTGAATTAACCTCAAGCTAAATTAAGTCTTATTAACGATTTTGCTGCATCAACAACTGCAATTTCAGATGCTGTAAACTTTATTTGAAGAATGTCTTCTGCATATGTTTGATCCGTTTGCATTTTAAGACCTAAATCAGGAACCATAGTTTTTGCACTTGTGTCTATATAACTTATAAGTTTCACCATAAAATTTGGCAATTCTCTTTTAGGAAGTTTTTTTGCATGACTTGGAATATTTTTGGCCATTATTTTTGATAATTCAAGGATACTTCTTACTTCTGATCCAACAATCAATCTCCTGCCTCCAGCTTTTTTATTATTTAAAGATAGAACATGCGCTTTTGCAACATCTTTTACGTGAGATATCATTACTGAAAATTTTGGAGCAGCCGGATATTTTCCTTGAAGCAATTGTTTTGCGTATTCCATTGAAGTACTTGTTTTCTCATTTAAAAAATCTCCCAAAACAAAACCAGGATTGATACACGTTAGACTATTTTTAAGACCTTTACTTTTCATAAGGTCCCAAGCAGCCTTTTCAGCTCTAGTTTTAGATACAAAATAATCTGTAGTTTTATCCCACTCTAGATCAGTCCAATCATTTTCACCAAATGTATAGGGGTTGGATCTATTTGGTTTTCGAAACATGCATACTATAGAGGATGTTTTTACGAAATGTTCAACTTCCGCATTAATTCCAGCGTTTAATACTCTTAAAGTACCATCTTTTGCTGCTGGGGTGAGTGACTCTCTATCATTTGAAACTTTTAAAGGAAAAGGAGAAGCTACATGGATGATATATTTGCAGCCTTCTGCAGCTTCATTCCAGCCTTCATCCTTTAATAAATCTAACTTTACAAAGGATAATTTTTCAGTTGAAACATTATTTTCCTCTAACGTTTTTTTTGTTTGATCAATTGAACTCAAATTCCTAACAGTCCCTAAAACTTCGTAACCTGAATTTAGTAATTCAATAGCAACATGTTTTGCAACAAACCCGCTAATACCAGTGAGTAATACTTTTTCTGACATTTTATTTTTTAAAATTTAAAATACTCTTTTGTATCTTTTTGAAATAATAGGAAAATACAAGAAATCTGTAATAAAGTATTTAAAGTTAAAATAGATCTTACTGCCAATTCATTAAATCCTATTTCTGGTATAGGTCCATAAGGAGCAGCAAAACTTACATTTATTGCACCAATTAAATCTAACAAACCAATTACATTCCAAGATAGTAAAAGACCCCATAATATAGAACTTGGTTTTTTTATAATGTAGTAAACTAAAAATAAAGCAGTTGTCCCAATAAAAAAGTCACCCACAAAAGGAACTATCCATTCAGATGGTGCCGAACGTTCATTACCAGAAAAGATCCAAAATAAAAATAAGCCAGATCCAACTGCTCTAAATGACATCCATGCAGTCACAAAAATGATCCAATTTATTTTCATTTTTTAGTGTGATAAAAACTTTTCAGCTTCAAGAGCAGCCATACATCCCATACCTGCAGCGGTCACAGCTTGTCTAAATGTTTTGTCTTTTACATCTCCAGCAGCATAAACTCCAGGAACATTTGTTTCAGTCGAGTCAGATTTTGTAATTAGGTATCCTTCTTTATCCATTTCTAATTGATCTTTAAAAAGCTGCGTTGCAGGATCGTGACCAATCGCAATAAATACTCCATCAAGTTTTATTTCTTCTACATTATTTGTTTTAACATTTTTAATTTTGATTCCTTTTACATTTTTTGGATCTTTGTCACCGATTACATCCTCAACAACAGAGTCCCAAATAATTTCTATTTTTTTATTATCCATTAATTTTTTCTGAAGCATTTTTTCAGCTCTCAAGCTATCTCGTCTGTGAATCAATTTAACTTTTGATGCAAATTTTGTAAGAAACATTGCCTCTTCAACAGCAGCATTTCCACCACCGACTACCGCAACCTCTTTATCCTTGAAAAAGAAACCATCACATGTTGCACAAGCTGAAACTCCAAAGCCTCTAAATTCTTGTTCTGATTTTATGTTTAACCATCTTGCTTGAGCACCTGTTGAAATAATTATGCTATCAGCACTATATTTCTGTCCACTGTCTCCGATTGCTTCAAAAGGTTGTGATTTCAAATTCACAGATGCAATATGATCCTCAATCATTTCAGTTCCGACTGCTTTAGCCTGATCTTTCATTTGATCCATTAACCATGGACCCTGGATTACATCTGCAAATCCTGGATAATTCTCTACATCTGTTGTGGTTGTTAATTGACCACCAGGTTCAGAACCATAAACTAAAATTGGATTTAACATCGCTCGAGCCGCATAAACTGCTGCTGTGTATCCGGCAGGACCAGATCCAATTATTAACACTTTTGTGTGTTTAGTTGGATTTTGACTCATATGAAAGCTATATAGTGATTAATGACTAAATTAAAAGGTATTTTATTAACTCAAGGTATGCATGGAATGATAAGCCAAGTTGAGGGACTGGCTAAAGCTCTAGATATTGAATTCACACACCAGAAGGTTGAACTAAATAATTTCTGGAATTTATTGCCACCAAAATTTACTCCTGTTTCACAAAATGTTTATAAAAAAATAGATCATTTGGATTTTGATATAATTATATCTTGTGGAAGAAAGAGCGTAATTCCGTCAATTCATTTAAAAAGTATTTCAAATAAAAAGGTGTTTAACATCCATATCCAAGATCCAAAAGTAGATTTAAATCATTTTGATTTTGTAATATCTCCTGAACACGATGGAATAAAAGGTTCAAATGTAATTCCTACCAAAGGGGCCATACATTATCTTACAATTAACGAAATCGAGCACAACAAGTATTATTTAAAATCATTTATAAAAAAAGATAATAGAAAAATTTGGTCTTTAATTTTGGGTGGGCCTACCAAGTATTATGATTATTCAACAAAAAATATGAAACATATTTTTTCAATTTTCTATAAATTGCTAAAGAAACATAACTTTCAACTTGTTGTAATTCCATCAATGAGAACACCATTGAATACGATTCATTATGCTAAAGAATTTTTTGGAGAAAATCATACTATTATAATGGATGTTGATAAAAAAGCTTATTTATCAGCCCTTGGTTTGTCTGAAAATATTGTAGTTACCTGTGACTCTAGCTCAATGATATCAGAAGCAGCTTTGACTGGTAAACCCATTTATGTAGCAAATATTTTACCGAAAAGAAATGATAAGAGATTTCAAAAATTTAGAAGTTTATTTAGAGAATTAAATATTACAAGAAATTTGGGAGAAGAAATAGAATATTGGAACTATGAAAAACTTGACGAAACTAATAGAGTTGCAAAAATATTAAAAAGTAAAATTCAAAGTTAATGTCATTTTTAAATTCAATTAAAAATAATTCGAAACAATACAATTTCCCTTTTGATCATTGGGAATATAGCAATGCTTTATCAGAAGAAGCAATTGATGAAATAGTGAAAGCAGATATTCCTGATGTGAGTAAACACAATCTTAATTACGATGGTACTAGAGCAATAGATGGTGGAGCTGCAGAATTTAGAGAAGGAATAGCCTCTGGAGGACAAGCAATAAAATTTAGATGTTTTATAAATAAAGAAAATTCAACTCAATTTCCAAATTTAGTAAAATTTATAAACGAGCTTCAATCTAAAGAAACTTATGAAACAATATCTAAAATGATAAATAAGAATTTATCAAATTCTTATGTAAGAGTTGAAGTTATATGTGATCGAGAAGGTTTTTGGCTTAAACCTCATTGCGATATAAAAGAAAAACTTATGTCAGGGTTGATATTTGTTAATAAAACAAATGAGTCTGAGGACTTAGGAACAGATTTTTATAATGAAAAATTAGAGAAAGTTAAAACACTTCCTTATAAACATAATTACGGTTATCTTTTTACCAGTGGACCTAACACTTGGCATGGTATGGAAAAGAAAAAAATTGTTAAAGAAAGACGGTGTATTCAAGTAAATTATGTTACTTTTGAAACTGATTGGAGAGTTGAATAGTTTTTATTTTTCCCAATCAAACCTTGGAAAAGAATCGAAAACTTTAAAAATACCCTCAGACCATTGATTACAAACCTTTGAATAATTTTCATCCGTAATATTTAAACACTCAAGTGTAGATAGATTATCTGCATCTTTTTTTAGCACTGCAAAATCTATTGGAGGCCCAACAGTAAGATCACTTTTTAATGTAGAATCCATTGAAATCAGAGCACATCTTGATGCATCACCGATTGAAACATTTGGTTTAATAACCCTATCAAGGATTGGTTTTCCATATTTGACCTCCCCAATTACAAGATACGGTTTACTGTCAGCTGGCCTTATATAATTTCCTTGAGGATAAACTAAATATAATTCATGTTGCTGACCCTTAATTTGTCCGCCAACTATAAATGTTGAACCAAGTAAGACATTATCTGTATTAATTCCTTGAGGTGATGAGTGCTCAATATTTAAAGATCCTATATAAGATGCGATTTGTTCAAAATCATTACAAGTGTTTAAATTCATTATACCTGTAGTGCTTTTTAAATCTTTTTCGATTGATTTATAAACTGCTTGAGAGGTACCTAAATTCCCAGAAGTAACTATTACAACTGTTCTATCACCTACATCATGAGTCATCATTTTAGAATAAATATTTACATTATCTAATCCAGCATTTGTCCTTGAGTCTGATGCAAACACAAGACCGTCATTTGTTTTAATTCCTATGCAGTAAGTCATTAAGTAAAATAATTAGTTAACTATAACATTTTTTTAAAATCAATTAAAAGCATAACTGATATATCTAAAATGCATTTGCTTATTTTATTTAAGTATTAAACACTATAATTCTATGGTCTCAAAACTTTGGAAAAACTATAACTCAAGCCATGCTTATGATGGTTATTTTACTAAAGATAATAAACTTCGAAAACACGCTGCAATAATTTCATCAATTTTAGAAAGATACGGTAAAAAAAAACTTCAAGAAATTGAAAAAAATTGTCAAAGTACAATTAGTGCTAGAGGTATTAATTTTAGAGTATATGCAGCTAACAATAGGGCAGAAGAAAAAAAATGGCCCCTTGATATAATACCAAGAATAATACCAAAAACACAATGGAATAAAGTTTCAAAGGGTTTAAAGCAGCGTGTAAAGGCGTTAAATTTATTTATTGATGATGTTTATAATCAAAAAAAAATATTCAAAGATAAAGTAGTACCAAATGAAATTATTTTTAATTCTCCATTTTATCTAAAGGAATGTGAAGGTTTTTCTCCTAAACACAAAGCTTGGTCAAATATTTCTGGAATTGATTTAATTAGAAATACTAATGGTGATTATTTAGTTTTAGAGGATAATTTAAGAGTACCCTCGGGTGTATCTTACATGCTTGAAAACAGGATGGTGATGCGAGATGTATTTCCTGAATTGTTTACAAGATATAAAGTTGCATCAATTCATCAATACACAAATAAATTATTTAACTGCATGGTTGAATGTATTCCAAAAAAAACTTCAAACCCTCATATGGTAGTTTTAACACCTGGTATATATAACTCTGCTTATTTTGAGCACTCTTTCCTAGCTGAACAGATGGGTATTGCTTTAGTTGAGGGAAAAGATTTATTTGTAGAGAACGATATTGTTTATATGAAGACTGTCAAAGGTCCATTAAAGGTTGATTGTATCTATAGACGTCTTGATGACAACTTTTTAGATCCAAAAGTATTTTTCAAAAATTCACTGATTGGGGTGCCAGGATTATTTAAATGCTGGCGCAAAGGAAATGTTGGAATAATCAATGCAATCGGAACAGGTGTTGCTGACGACAAGGTGGTTTACTCTTATGTTAACAAAATGATTGTTTATTATCTAGGTGAACAACCTATCTTAAATCAGGTAGAAACTTACTTATGTCATAATAAAAATGAGAGAAACTATGTTATTGAAAATATTTCTAAGTTAGTCGTTAAACCTGCTAACGCATCTGGTGGTTATGGTATAATGATTGGTCCTAAAGCAGACAAAAAAGAAAGAGATGAAGTAATAGCTAAAATCAAAAAAAATCCAAGAGAATATATTGCACAACCTCTTGAAACTCTTTCAACTGCACCGACAATTACTGAAAATGATATTGAACCAAGACATCTCGATTTAAGACCATTTGTACTTAGTGGAAAAACTACATATGTCAGCACAGGTGGATTAACTAGAGTTGCGCTTAGGAAAGGGAGTACAATTGTAAATAGTTCGCAAGGTGGAGGGTCTAAAGACACTTTAATTGTTGATGTATAGATTTATATATCTTGAAGAGAATTAACTTCTAATTTTTTTGTTTTAAGTGATTTGATTGCCTCCAGACATGCTTGAGCTGTTGACATATTAGTGCAATAAGGAACTTTATTTTTAAGCGTTGCTCTTCTTAAAGCTATAGCATCACTTAATCGATATTCAGTGTTTCCACCTCCAGTATTTATCACTAATGCAATCTTTTTAGAGTCTAAAACATCTACTATATGAGGAGTGCCACTGCTAACTTTATTAATAATTTTACATTTCATCCCATGTTTTCGAATATATTCAGCAGTACCTCTAGTTGCACATAATTTAAACTTTAGTTTAAGAAGTGCTTTTGCTAAATCTATTCCTTCATCTTTGTGACTATCTTTGAGAGATATAAAAGCTAATCCTTGTTTTGGTAATGAGTTAGCTGCTGCAATCTGACTTTTGGCAAAAGCCATTCCAAAATTTTTATCAAATCCCATAACTTCCCCAGTTGATTTCATTTCAGGCCCTAACAATAAGTCACTGTTTGGAAATTTATTAAATGGAAATACAGCTTCTTTAACTGCATACATACCTTTAGATTTATCTTTTAAATTAAACTTAGATAACTTTTCACCAGCCATTACTCTTGATGCAATTTTAGCTAGAGGAAGACCTTTTGCTTTTGATACAAAAGGAACTGTTCGACTGGCTCTTGGATTAACTTCAATCACATAAATTTCATCTTTTTTAATTGCAAACTGTATGTTCATGAAACCTTTAACATTTAATGCTATCGCTAATTTTTTTGTTTGATTTTCAATTTCTTTAAGAAGGTATGGTTTTATAGATACAGGGGGAAGGCTACATGCTGAATCTCCTGAATGAATTCCAGCTTCCTCGATATGCTGCATAATACCTGCAACATGAACCTGTTTTCCGTCTGATATAGCATCCACATCTACTTCCATTGCATGATCGATAAATTTATCAATTAAAATTGGATTTTCTTCTGCTGCCTTGAATGCCTCTTCAACAAATTTCTTAAGCTGATTTTTTTCATGAACAATTTCCATTGCTCTTCCACCTAAAACATACGAAGGTCTTACCATTAATGGTAAGCCTATTTTATCTGCAATTTGTATTGCTTGATTAAATGTCTTTGCAATTCCACTCTCTGCCTGCTTTAGTTTTAGTTTATTTAATAAACTTCTGAATCGGTCTCTATCCTCTGCCAAATCGATAGAGGTATATTGCGTTCCTAAAATTGGAAGCTTGTTGTCATGTAAAAATTCAGCAAGTTTAATTGGAGTTTGGCCTCCAAATTGAGCTATTACACCTATAAGATTTCCTTTTTCTTGTTCTTTTTTAATTATATTAAAAACGTATTCTTCTTTTAAAGGTTCAAAGTATAATCGATCACTTGTATCATAGTCTGTTGACACCGTTTCAGGGTTACAATTAACCATTATAGTCTCAAAACCTGCGTCTTTTAATGAAAAACTTGCCTGGCAACAGCAATAATCAAACTCAATTCCTTGACCAATTCTATTTGGACCTCCTCCAAGAATAATTATTTTTTTTTTATTGGATGGATCAGCTTCACACTCTGAGTTAATTGAAAAATTTCTTTGGTAAGTTGAGTACATATAAGGAGTGAAAGATTTGAATTCAGCTGCACAAGTATCTACTTTTTTATAAACTGGAACTATTTTAAGCGCTGATCTTTTTCTTCTTACTATTTCTTCAGACGTTTTAGTTAATTCTGAAAGTTTTTTATCTGAAAATCCTATTGATTTTATTCTATTAAATTCTGCAAAATCCCTAGGGAGTCCTTTAGTTTTTAACTGTGTTTCACAATCAACTATTTCCTTAATTTGTTCTAAAAACCAAGGATCAATTTTAGATAAATTATATATTCTCTTTAAGTCTATTTTTTTTCTAATTGCTTCAGCGACTAGCAATATCTTATTTGGAATAGTTTCTTTAAGTTTCTTTTCAATTTGTTTTTTATTTAAATCAAAAATTCTATCTAAACCTGAAAGACCAGTTTCAAGAGATACAAGCGCCTTTTGTAAAGACTCTTTAAAGTTTCTTCCTATTGCCATTGCTTCACCTACTGATTTCATAGATGTACCAAGAGTTGCAGGAGAAGCAGAAAATTTTTCAAATGTAAATCTTGGAATTTTAGTTACAACATAATCTATACTTGGTTCAAATGATGCAGGTGTAACTTTAGTTATTTCATTTTTTAATTCATCTAGAGTATAGCCAACTGCTAATTTTGCAGCCACTTTTGCAATTGGAAATCCTGTTGCTTTAGATGCAAGTGCTGATGATCTTGATACACGTGGATTCATTTCAATGACAACCATTCGACCATTTTTAGGATTGATAGCAAACTGAACATTTGATCCTCCAGTTTCAACTCCAATTTTTCTCAAACATGCAATAGATGCATTTCTCATTACTTGGTATTCTTTGTCTGTAAGTGTAAGAGCTGGTGCAATTGTTACTGAGTCACCCGTATGAATTCCCATTGGATCTATATTTTCAATCGAGCAAATGATGATACAATTATCTTTTTTATCTCTTACAACTTCCATCTCAAATTCTTTCCAGCCCTCTAAACATTCCTCTACAAGAACTTGGCTTACTGGAGATTCATGCAATCCATTTTTAATAATTTTAAAATAATCTTTTTTAGTTTTAGCTATTCCCCCACCAAGCCCACCAAGTGTAAAAGCAGGTCTTATAATTGCAGGCAAACCAATTTTTTTTAATACTTTTGATGCTTGATTATTATTATTTACGATTTCTGATTTTGGTAAATCTAAACCAATATCTATCATATTTTTTCTAAATTTCTTTCTGTCCTCGGCATTAGAAATTGCTTTAGAATTTGCTCCTATCAAATCAATTTTATATTTTTTTAGAATTCCTTTTTTCTCTGCTTCCATTGCAAGATTAAGCGCTGTTTGACCTCCCATTGTTGGAAGAATTGCATCAGGTTTTTCTTTTTTTAGAATTTTTTCTAATACATCTAGTGTAATTGGTTCAATATAAGTTTTATCCGCAACATCTGGATCAGTCATAATTGTTGCAGGATTTGAGTTTATTAAGACTACTTTATAGCCCTCATCTTTTAGAGCTTTACATGCTTGTGTCCCTGAATAATCAAATTCACATGCTTGTCCTATAATTATTGGACCAGCTCCTACAACCAATATTTTTTTAATATCTTTTCTTTTTGGCATTTTTTTTCATGTTGTTAATAAATTCTTGAAACAAATAAACACTATCTTGAGGTCCTGGATTTGATTCTGGATGATATTGGACTGAAAAGACTGGTTTATTTTTAAGCTTGATACCTTCAATACTATTATCAAATAAAGATTTATGTGTGACCTCAATATTTTTTGGTAATGTTTCTTTAACTACTTCAAATCCATGGTTTTGACTCGTTATCTCAACATTATCATGAATTATATTTTTAACGGGGTGATTTGCTCCTCTATGACCAAGTTTCATTTTCTTTGTTTTACCACCTAATGCCAATGCTAAAATTTGATGACCCAAACAAATACCAAATATTGGTATATTTTTTTTAATTAGTTCTTTAATAATTTCTATAGCATATTTCCCTGTTGCAGCTGGATCACCAGGACCATTTGATAAAAATATTCCATTTGGTTTTAAAGCTAAAATTTTTTGTGCATTAGTTTTACAAGATACGACAGTAACTTTACAATTAAAGTCAGAAAAATATCTTAAGATATTTTTTTTTATTCCATAATCAATTGCAACAACATGAAATGAGTTCTTATTATTTTTTTTATATCCAAATTCTTTTTTCCAGGTTTTAAGACCTTTCCAAATATAATTTTTTTGAGTTGAAACTACTTCTGCAAGATCAAGATTTTTTAATCCGCTCCATTTGATGGTAGCATTAGTCAATTTATTAATATTAAATTTTCCCTTTTTTGAATAACTAATCGTACCTTTTGGGGCACCTTTGTCTCTTATAAAGCTTGTTAGGTTTCTAGTGTCTAGGCCAGTAATACCAACAATTTTATTTTTTTTAAGCCAAGCATCTAAATGTTGGAATGATCTATAGTTTGAGGGTGATGTTATTTCTGAGTTAATTATTATTCCTTTTGCCCATATTTTATCAGACTCATGATCTTCTTTATTGGTGCCAACATTTCCTATATGAGGAAATGTAAAGTTGATAATTTGACCCGCATATGAAGGATCAGAAATGATTTCCTGATACCCTGTTAATGATGTATTAAAGCAAACTTCGCCTGTAGCCTCTCCTTGGTATCCAATTCCAATTCCTTTAAATACTTTTTTGTTTTCAAGAACTAAAACGCCTGTATTGATTTGAGATTTTATTTTTGAGTTAGTTTTTTTTGCTTTTTTGATCAATTACAACTCATGAGTTAAAGGTTAATACAATAATTGCTTTATTATCGCAACAGAGATGTAATATAAAATTGTAAAAAAACAATTTTTCTTTTGAAGAATTTTTTCTTTAAAGTAGATTAAAAAATTATGTCATTAAAACATACTATCGAAAACGAATATAAAAATGCTTTAAAATCTAAAGATAAAAATAAAATATCAACCTATAGGTTAATATTATCTTCTATCAAGGATTTGGACATTGTTAACAGATCAGGGCCCAACAAAAAGGAAACTGATGATGAGGATATTAAGAAGCTTTTAAAAAAAATGGTTAAACAACGTGCCGAATCGATCGATATTTATAAAAAAAACAATAGAACAGATCTTTTAGAGGTTGAGCAAAATGAATACGATATTTTAATAAGTTTCTTACCAAAACAGCTTAGTGAAGAGGAAACCAAGAAAATTTGTGCAGATGTTATTTCGAAAATTGGAGCAAATTCTTTAAAAGATATGGGAAAAGTTATGGGTGAACTCAAAAAAACTCATGGAGACGAAATTGATTTTTCCAAAGCAGGATCAATGATTAAAGAATTGTTGAACAAATAATGAAATATCCAAAGGAGTATCTTGATGAAATTAAAAATAGGTTAAAAGTTTCAACAGTAGTATCAAAAACTGTTTCCTTAAAAAAAAGAGGTAAAGAATTCGTAGGTCTATCGCCTTTTAAAAATGAAAAAACACCCTCATTTACAGTTAATGATGAAAAAGAATTTTATCATTGTTTTGCAACTTCAGAACATGGCAACATTTTTGATTTTGTGATGAAAACTCAAAATTTAAAATTTGGAGAGGCAGTTAAATATTTAGCACAATTAGCAGGCATGCAGCCATATATGTTTTCAAAACAAGATGAAGAAAGAGAGAAAAAATGGAATGAGTATAAATCTATTTTTAGTAATTACGTAGATTTTTATAAAAACGAACTTTTAAAAAATGAAAATTATTCGATTGCCAGAGATTATTTAAAAAATAGATCACTAAGTATAGACGAGGTAAAAAAATTTAAAATAGGATACATAGAAAAAAATCCAAATTTTTTTGAAAAATTAAATAAAAATTATAGTGAAAAAACTTTGCTGGAAACTGGTTTATTTTATTTTGACGAGAAAAAAAAAAATTATGTCGAAAGATTTAGAGGACGATTAATATTTCCAATCAATAATATTTCAGGTCAACCAATAGCTTTAGGTGGAAGAATAATTGAAAATCTTGATTACTTAGCCAAATATATAAATTCACCTGAAACAATTTTTTTTAAAAAAGGATCAAATTTATATAATTTGGATCTAGCAAGAAAGCTCTCTAATAAAATTGATCATGTTTATTTAGTAGAAGGATACATGGATGTTGTAGGTCTAAGTAAAAATGGAATTGATAATGTAGTAGCAAATCTTGGTACTTCCTTAACTGATAAGCAAATTTTAACTTTAAACCAATTTTTTGATGATATTATAATTTGTTTTGATGGTGATGAAAGTGGATATAAAGCTGCTGTTAGAGCTGCTGAAAATTCAATCAAAGAACTAAAACCAGAAAAACAAATTTCATTTTTATTTCTACCAGATAAAGAAGATCCAGATAGCTATGTGAATAAAAATGGCAAAGCTAATTTTATAGATTTTACAAAGCAGCGCAAATTATCAATTCATCAATTTATTTTTAGTCATTATAAAAAACAAACTAAAAATAACCCTTCATCTATGGCTATTTTTGAAAAAAAACTAAGAGGAATTACAAATACAATAAAAGATGATTTTATAAAAAAATATGTTTTAGAATATTTTTTAGAAAAAATTGCTGAGTTAACCCCACATTCTAACCAAAATAATAACAGATTTTATTCAAAGAAATTAAAATCTTTAGAAAGTACAAAAAAACATTTTCAAGAAACTCAGTCCTTGACTGGCGTTGAATTAAAAGAGTTTTCTTTTTTATATTTGGTCATAAATAAATTAGATTTGTTGAAAGAAAATATTCATTTGATTGAAAATATTAAATTATTTACCGAATTAAATAAAAAAATATTTAAAATGATTGTTGAAAAATTAAAATCTGGCTCACAAATTACAATTGAAGATCTTAACTTAGATTTTCATTATATAGAAAAAATAAACAAATTTGCTCCAATTAAACATATTCTAAAAAATCAATCATATGATGATCAAAAGGTAATAGAATTATTAGAGGACATCTCTAGAGATTTGATGAATTATGATCTGGATTTTAGAGTCCAAGAATTAGAATCGAAGTTTTCTGTGGATATGAACGAGTCTACATTTAATGAGTTAAAAGAGCTCAAAAAAAAGCAGAATCTCAATTAATCAGCCAAAATTAATA
Source organism: uncultured Pelagibacteraceae bacterium (assembly GCA_902541745.1). Taxonomy (GTDB): domain Bacteria; phylum Pseudomonadota; class Alphaproteobacteria; order Pelagibacterales; family Pelagibacteraceae; genus Pelagibacter. The sequence goes on from CACBRW010000002.1 coordinate 38,531, forward strand.
ATGGATTTTTATTTAATTGAGATTATATAAGATCCTTCAACTTACATAATAATACTGTGGAAAGAATAATTACTAAATCATTTGCTAGATTAATGGGCCGTGGAACACATAGAGGTTTCATTACTTATGAGGAATTAAGCAAATCTCTTGGTAAAAGAAATTTATCAGATGAGAATTTATATCAGGCATTTATTCATATCTTGGATGAAAATATAACTTTAGTAGAAAAAAAATCTGATTTTAAAGTTTTAAGAAAAAAAGAGAATTCAAATAAAGAGGAAGGAAAAACTATTGAAAAAAGTGATGATCCTATCCGAATGTACTTACGTGAAATGGGGGGTGTAGAATTACTTTCAAGAGAGGGTGAAATTGCAATAGCAAAGAGAATAGAGGCTGGTAAAGATGTAATGCTTATTGCGCTTTCTCAGAGCCCAATAACAGCACAACAATTTTTTGAGTGGAATGAAAAGTTGCAAAAGGATGAAATTTTAGTCAGAGAGATAATTGACATTGATACAAACTATATGGAAGATGAGTCCACCGGACCTAGTGCTAAACAAAAAAATGCAGGAGAAATAGACAAAGATAAAGAAGATAGTTCCACAGATGACGATGAAGATTTCAATCCAACTCTTGCTGCAATGGAAACAGAAATCAAACCAAAAGTATTAAAAACAGTCAATACATTAACAAAAGAATATACAAAATTAATTAAATATCAGAAAGAAAAATTAGATTGTAATTTAAACTCTCAAAATTTTTCGCCAGCAAAAGAAAAAGGATATGAAAAAATTGTAAATGATATTTTAGAAAATATAAAGTCTTTACAATTATCCCCATCTGTACTTGAGGATTTGGTTCAAAAACATTATGTTGAAAACAAAAAAATTATTTCATTGGAAGGTAATTTGCTTAGATATGCCATGGATCATAAAATACCAAGGAATGAATTTATAAAGTTTTATGTTGGGAACGAGATAAATCCAAATCTTAAAAAATTTTTAGATACAAATAATATTTGGAAACAATTTTTTACTAAATACAAAGAAGAATTTAAAAATATTAGAGAGCGTTTAATAGAAATTAGTCATAGGCTTGGAATTTCTGTAACAGATTTTAAAAAATTAGTTAGCAGAATTCAAAAAGGGGAAAAAGAATCTAGAATTGCAAAAAAAAGAAATGGTGGAAGCTAATTTAAGACTGGTAATTTCAATCGCTAAAAAATATACAAATAGAGGTCTTCAATTCCTAGATTTAATACAAGAAGGAAACATTGGATTGATGAAAGCTGTGGACAAGTTTGAATATCGAAGAGGTTATAAATTTTCTACTTATGCAACATGGTGGATCAGGCAAGCTATTACGAGATCAATTGCTGATCAAGCTAGAACTATACGTATTCCTGTTCATATGATTGAAACAATTAATAAAATTGTCAGAACGCAAAGACTTATTCTTAGTGAATTTGGAAGAGAAGCTACACCTGAGGAACTAGCTCAAAAGTTAAGAATGCCACTTGATAAAGTAAGAAAAGTTTTAAAAATTTCAAAAGAACCAGTTTCATTAGAAAAACCAGTTGGTGACGAGGAAGATAGTAGTTTAGGAGATTTTATTGAGGATACAAAAGCTCTAGCTCCACTAGAGCAAGCAATTAAATCAAATCTAGGGGAAGCTACAACAAAAATATTATCTACTTTAACACCTAGAGAAGAGAGAGTTTTAAGAATGAGGTTTGGTGTAGGAATGAATACAGATCACACTTTGGAGGAAGTAGGATTACAATTTTCTGTAACTAGGGAGAGAATCAGACAAATTGAAGCCAAAGCTCTAAGAAAATTAAAACATCCAAGTAGATCAAAACAATTAAAAAGTTTCTTAGAAAGTTAATACTGGGCCGTTAGCTCAATAGTAGAGTACTGCATTGACATTGCAGGGGTAGTTGGAGCGTAACCAACACGGCCCACCATTTTTGATTATCTTTAATTGATAACTTTAAAAAAATGATATAACTAATCAGAAGTTTTGGGCCTGTAGCTCAGTTGGTTAGAGCAGTACACTCATAATGTATTGGTCCCAGGTTCGAGTCCTGGCGGGCCCACCATTTTATTTTAGCTGATGGTCAAATTAGATAAAAATTTAAAAATTGTTGAGACAAAATTTGGAAAAATAGTAGTCAATATCAATGATGAATTCATTGGAAAATCTTTTTTGTTTAAAAATTATTGGGCTGAAGATGAAATAATGGGAATATCTAAAGTTTTAGAGCTTAAGTGTAAAGATAAAGAAAAAATAATATTTTATGATATTGGTGCAAACATCGGCAGTCATTCTTTAGCTCTTTCTCAGATTTTTAAAAATAGAATATTTATAAAAGCATTTGAGGCTCAACACAATATTTACAAAATGTTTGAGCATACAATAGAGATCAATAAGATTAAAAATATAAAACTTTATAACAATGCTGTAAGCAATAAAAATAACGAAACTATAAGAATTGAATTACCTGATTACTCTAAATTTAATAATTTTGGTGCTTTTGAATTGTATAAACCTTTTAAAAATTCAACAAACCTGAGTATTAAAAGAAATGGGGTTTATGAAGATGTCAAGACAATTAAGTTAGATAATTTTGATGAAGAGGTGGATTTAATAAAGATGGATATAGAAGGGATGGAGGATGTAGCAATAGAGGGTTCAAGAAATATTATAAAAAAATTTAGACCAATTTTTTATATTGAACTTTTAAAAACCAATAACAAAGAAATTATAAGTTATTTTAAAAGTAATAATTATAGAATTTACCTGACAAGTAATAATGCATTTTTAGTACCAAATGAATCTAAAATTAACTTTACTGGCTTGAAAACAATTTGAATAAAAAGACTAATTTTTTGAGAAATTTTCTAAAGTTTTAAACAAAACTTCTATATTTCCATCATTAGAATTCAAAATTGATGCAAACTCTTCTTTTTGCGTTCTTGCTAAGCTAAGACCTTCTATAATTAAATCTCTGATTAAAGGATTTTCAGGATTCTTTGTATATACTCTCCAATCAATTTTGACCTCTGGTCTCTCAGAGGTGGCTATTAGTATGCTATTAACTATAGTATAATTCTTGTTAATAACTTTTTTTCCCTGAACTTCAATTTTAGGATTAGTATATTCAGATAACCTGCTTGAAAAACTCTTTAAAAAATAATTTTCAAATAAATCAAAATACTGTTTTTTTTGTTGTTCATTAATTGTATTTCTAATTGTTCCAAGAGAATAAAAACCAACACCCTTTATATCGACCGTATCCTTCGCTATTTTTTTCAATTCATTTATTTTGTCATCTCTTGAAATATTCTTGGAAAGAACATCAGATGCTCTGTTCACTGTTGATTGGACAAATACATCTGGCTCAATGGAAAATACATAAGTATTATTTAAATTTAATAGTATTAATAGTATTAAAATTTTTGTTAACTTCATAAAAATTCCTTGAATTATTGGCTATCGATTTCTTCCCAGTCTTCTTCATCCTTATATAAAACTTCTATATTACCTCTTTGATTATTTTTAATTTTATTTTGTCTGTCTTGAATATATAAACTTCTTATTGAAGCATAAAAGTCTATTGAATTTTTTTCAAGATTTTCAAATGACTCAATATTATTCGCCCTAAAATCAATTCCACTTAAGGCTCTAGAAGTTATATATACATTTTGATTTAAATATTCATTGTTTCCATGTATCGATGCATTGTACCAAGGATCTCCACCTAATACATTTGCAAAAGATCCTGCCGTATCTCTTATAGTTGAAGGTCCTAAAACTGGAAGAACTAAGTAACATCCAGGACCAAAACCCCAAGCACCTAAAGTTTGACCATAATCTTCCTTTTCATATTTTGGAAAACCCATTTTGTTAGCAACATCTATAGTACCCAAAAGTCCTACTGTGGTATTTACTGCTAATCTAGCAGTATTAATTATTGCTGTTTTTACATCTCCTTGCAAAACGTTGTTGGGTATAGTTATAAGACTGGATAAGTTTTTAACAGCATTACTTGTACCTCTTTGGATTGGATCTGGTAAATTTCTATATCCTTTTGCAATAGGTTTAATTATAGCTTTATCCAGACCTTGATTGAATTTAAAAGTAGCTCTATTTAACTTTTCAAAACAATCTTTAATTTCTTTGGGCTTATTTTCTTTTAAAACTAACTCACCGTCAGATGCTGCGTTAGCATTAAATGATAATAATAAAATTGATAATATTATTAAAGTTAGTTTTCTAAACATTCTTAATTATATATTATATAGTTATACTTTGTAAAATAACATTTAACTGTAAAAGATGTCTAGAAAGTGTTTATAAATAGCCAAAATTTATACTTAAATTAATGATACATACAACTCTGAATTATTCATCAAATTTTGACATAAAAAAAAGAAGAAGAAAGGAAATAAAATTTATTATTTTTCATTATACAGGAATGAAAAAAGATGTTGATGCAATTAATAAATTAACTAACTCAAAATCAAAAGTAAGTAGTCATTATTTTATAAAAAGAAATGGTAAAATATTAACCTTAGTTCCAGACTTATATATTTCTTGGCATGCAGGAATATCTAGTTGGAAAAATTATAAATCTCTAAATAAACTTTCTATAGGAATCGAAATTAGTAATCCAGGGCATCAATACAAATATAAAAATTTTACAAAAAATCAAATCAATTCAATCTTAAAACTTAGTAGATATCTAGTAAAAAAATACAAAATAAAATCAAAGTTTATTTTGGGTCATTCAGATATTGCCCCAAATAGAAAAAAAGATCCTGGTGAAAAATTTCCTTGGGAATTTCTTGCAAAAAGAAAAATAGGATACTGGCACAATTTGAATCAAAAAAAACTTTTAGTAGAAAGAAGGAAAGTAATTAATGAAATTGATAAAGATGTATTTTTTAAAAACTTACATATAATTGGTTATACAAAAAGCGTAAGAAAAAAAAATAATCAGTATTTAAAAAAAATTATTATAGCATTTCAAAGAAGATTTAGACAAAGCTTAATAAATGGAATTGTTGATAAAGAATGCTTATTAATAAGCAAAAAACTTATAAAAAAATTTAAATAATTTATCTTGAAAATTAAATATTAACTTATAAGTTAGATTTGCCAGATAAATGACTTATCGCTTTAATTTATTTTAAAGAGGAAAGTCCGGGCTCTACAAGGACACAGTGCCAGGTAACACCTGGCGGGGGAAACCCTAGGGACAGTGCCACAGAAAATAAACCGCCATAACATGGCAAGGGTGAAAAGGTGTGGTAAGAGCACACCGGTTCTATTGGTAACAATGAACGCTGGAAAACCCCACTGGGAGCAAGACTAAGTAGAGATGACACTGTTGAAAAACTAAAAGCCGTCCTTGGCTAGTCATCGGGGTTAGTTGCTTGAGCTTAAGAGTGATTTTAAGCCTAGACAAATGATAAGTTTAAATGACAGAACCCGGCTTATAGTTTATCTGGCGATTCAAATTAAAATATCATTATAAGTTTCTTAGTTTGTTCTCATTTTTTTTGTAACATTCTCCATTTTCTTTATTACTAAAACAATAACAGTAATAAAATAATAGGTATTGACGTATAGTTCTAAAACCCATAATATCCCATAAATTCCCATTTTAATGGAAATAAAGGAATTTATGTTTTATGTTTTTATCAACATACGAAAACAAATTAGACAAAAAAGGGAGAGTATCTGTGCCTGCTAATTTTAGGTCACATTTATCTAACTTAGGTTACAATGGTGTTATTTGTTATCCATCATTTAATAACTTCTCAATAGAAGCATGTTCTCAAGACAGAATTGAAAAAATTTCTTCAGCAATTGACTCCTTAAATCCCTTTGAGGAAAAAAGGGATTATTTTGCAACATCAATTTTAGCAGAAAGTATAAATTTACAATTCGACAGTGAGGGCAGAATTTCACTTACATCAAAATTATTAAAACATGCAAAAATAAAAAATAGCATGTTGTTTGTTGGTCAAGGCCAAACATTTCAAATATGGGAACCAACAGCATTTGAAAAATTTAAGATAACAGCGAGAAAAAAAGCAAATATTAATCGTGGTAATCTTAAATGGGAGCTTCAACAAAACAAACAATAGGGGATAGAAGATGACAATTAATTTTAAAGCACCAGAGATAAAAGAGCTACAGCCACGACTACTAGTTTTAGGAGTTGGTGGAGCTGGCGGAAATGCAATTAATGAAATGATTGAAAACAATCTACAGGGAGTTGAATTTATTGCAGTAAATACTGATGCTCAAGATTTGAAGCTGAGTAAAGCAAAAACAAGAATTCAAATTGGTTTAAATTTAACAAAAGGTTTAGGAGCTGGAGCAAAGCTTGATATTGGACAAGCTGCTGCTGATGAGTCTTTAAATGAAATTGTAAATACACTTCAAGGTGCAAACATGGTGTTTATTGCAGCTGGTATGGGTGGTGGAACGGGCACTGGTGCAGCTCATGTTATCGCAAGAGCTGCTAAAGAATTAAATATATTGACTGTAGGTGTTGTGACTCTTCCGTTTTTATATGAAGGCCCCTCTAGAATGAGAAGAGCACAACAAGGTTTGGAAGAGCTAAGAAAACATGTTGATACAATAATTGTTATACCTAACCAAAACCTATTCAAAATAGCAAACGAACAAACAACATTTGAAGAGTCTTTTAATCTTTCAAACAATGTTTTAATGCATGGTGTTCAAAGTATCACTGATTTAATGGTCAGACCTGGTTTAATTAATTTAGATTTTGCTGATGTTGAAACTGTAATGGCAGCAATGGGTAAAGCTATGATGGGAACGGGAGAAGCTGAAGGAGAAGGTAGAGCTCTTAAAGCAGCAGAGATGGCAATTAGCAATCCATTAATTGATGATTATACTTTAAAAGGAGCAAAAGGTTTACTAGTAAATATTACTGGTGGGAAAGATCTTAAACTTTTTGAAGTTGATGAGGCTGTAAATAAAGTAAGAGCAGAAGTTGATCCTGAAGCAGAATTAATTATTGGAGCAATTACTGATACTGAGCTAGATGGAAAAATGAGAGTTTCAATTGTTGCAACATCATTAGATGGACAACAACCTGAGTCAAAATCAGTAGTGAATATGGTTCATAGAATTCAAAACCGTAATCCTGGTTATTCTGATTTTTCAAATATGGGGTCATCTCAATCTTTTAATTTTTCCAACACAACAGCATCAAACCCCGTTACACATGGTGCCAATGCTTTGAAGCTTGAAAATGAGATTATCCAAGAACAACAAACTGAAAGTTCTCATAATCAAATGATGAATGAAGAAGTTGTTCAAAATACTAACATGGAAAGTGAAAGTATAGTTGAAGATAATTCAGTTAATGAAATGGAAAAATCGTTTGCACAAGAGGCTTTGGAAACTAATCATGAAGAATCACTTGAGCAAAATGTTGATGAGCAAGTTTCTAATGATCTCAAGGAATTTGGAGTTGATTCTGATGCGCCAGATTTATTCAGTTCAGAAACTGAAACCTCAAGCTCAGATGAACTTTTATCTCCTGATCAGGAGGAAGAAGATGACCTTGAGATACCAGCATTCTTAAGAAGACAAAAAAATTAATGGTCTTCCAAGAAATAAATGGACGCCACCATAGTACCGAAAATGCTAAAGCATTATCCGGTACTGCTAAAAGAAATTATTAGCGTTATTTCCCCTCAACATGGTGGCACATTTATTGATTGCACATTTGGTCAAGGAGGGTATTCCAAAAAGATTCTAGATTTTGAAAATACGAATGTAATTGCTCTTGATAGAGATAAAGAGAGTGAAAAAATTGCTAATCAATTAAAAGAAAATTTTGAGGATAGATTTATATTTAAAAATATTAAATTTAGTCAATTAAGTAATTTAAAACTTAAAAACGAAAACATAAGAGGAGTAATTTTTGATCTTGGTTATTCCTACACTCAAATAAAAGACCCACAAAAAGGATTATCATTCGATAATACTGGTAAATTAAATATGCAGCTAGGATTAAATAGTTATTCTGCAGAAGATGTGATCAATAAACTTGACGAAAAGGAATTAGAAAAAATTTTTAAATTTTTTGGAGATGAAAAAGAGGCAAAATTTATTGCACGAAATATCATAAAAGAAAGATCTAAAAATCAAATTGATACTAAATCTTTAGTTGAAATTGTTGATAAATCAAAAAAAAGAAAAAATTTTAAAGTTCATAATGCGACCAAAGTTTTCCAGGCACTTAGAATATTTGTAAATAAAGAAATTAGTGAATTAATTTATGGTCTTATAAATGCCACTAAAGTTTTAAAAAAAGGAGGTGTTTTAGGCGTAGTTACATTTCATTCTTTAGAGGATAAAATAGTAAAATATTTTTTTAAAAGTCTCTCTGAAAACAAAAGTATTTCACGATATAGCCCTGTTGTAAAACAAGCAGATACATTATTTAATTTAATTCAAAAAAAACCAATAACTCCCTCAGAAGAAGAAGTAACCGAAAACCCACCATCAAGATCTGCTAAATTTAGATATGCAATAAAAAAAACTGATTTTTATAATTTTGATACCGATATAGAGAAGCAATTCAGAAATTATATTGAAATTGAAAATTACGGAGACAAACTGTGAAAAAGTTTGTTTTAGCTATAGTGATTTTTTTTTTAGTTCTATCAACTGCAATAATAAAAAATACGACTAAACAAATTGAAGATGAAATATTTGCAGTAAAAGAGAATATTAGACTTTTAAATTCTGAATTTGGGAATGTATCCCTAGAGTATGATTATTTAAGTTCCTCAGAAAGATTACTTGAATTTCAGTCTCAGTATTTTGAGGATGAATTAATTCAAAAAAATATAAACGACATAAGAGTTTACAATACTTCAAATGATGTAAACAAAATCAAAAATTTTAAAATTATTAAAGAATAATGGCTGATAATAAATCAAAATTAACTATAGAGGACTACAAAAGTGATTTTACATTTAAGAAAAAAGAGAATGGATTAAATATTCAATTTAATCGTGTAGCTTTTATTTTCTTTGTTTTTTTTATTATATATTTAATTTACACAATACACCTAGTTCACTTAGGTTCACGAAAAAGTAAATTAGAAAACACCAATAATCTTCCTGGATCTAAAAATCAGCTCTATCGAGCAGACATCATAGATATTAATGGAAATTATTTAGCTAAGACAGTTAAATCGATTGATATTGGTTTAAAAACTTCAGATATAATCAATGAAAAAAAATTACTTCTAAGTTTAAATATTATTTTTCCTGATAAAAATTTTGATGAAATTAAAAAAAAAATAAAAACTAAGAAATTTTTTTATTTAGAGAAGAAAATTTCAGAAGAAAATTATGAAAAAATAATGAAATTAGGGGACAAATCCTTAGTTCCAGAAGAAAGAGTTTTAAGAATGTATCCACAAAAAAATCTTTTTAGTCATGTTTTAGGTCAGATAGATGATGATAATAATGGTATTTCTGGATTAGAAAAATCTTTAAATGATGAACTTAGAAAATCAAAAGAGTCAATTAAACTTACCTTAGATAAAGATATTCAATTTTTAATTAGAAAAGAATTAATTAAATTTCAGGAAATTTTTAAAAGCAAAGGTAGTGCAGCCATTTTAATGAATGTTAATAATGGCAATATTTTATCATTAATTTCTTTGCCAGATTTTAATCCAAATGAAAGACAAAATATTACAGATGTGAATTATATTAACAGGGTAACTAAAGGAACATATGAACTTGGGTCTGTATTTAAAGCATTTACTTTTGCTAGCGCTTTAAATGAAAAGGTAATTAAACCAGAGACTGAATTTTTAGATTTACCCAAATCAATTAATTGCGACAAATACAGAATAGGTGAGTACGACAATGAAATACCATCAGATTTAACTGCAGAGCAAATTTTAGTTAGATCTGGAAATATAGGATCAGTAAAAATTGCCCAAAAGGTTGGCTCAGAAAAATTTAAATTATTTTTAGAAAAAGTTGGCGTGTTAAGTGATATTGATTTTGATATTGAAGAAGTTGCGCCTCAAAAAAATTATGATTTTGGAAAATGCAGATTAGCTACAGCTTCTTTTGGACATGGAATAGCTACTACAATTCTTCAATTAGCAAAAGGTTATTCTGTTTTATCAAATGGAGGGTATGAAATTAAGCCAACATTAATTTATAAAGAAAATAATTTTAATAAAAAAAATAAAAGAATATTAAACAAAGGTATTTCAGAACAAGTTGTTAGCGCTTTAAGAAAAATTGTAAATACTGAGGAAGGGACAGCTAAATTTGCAGATGTTCAGAATTATGAAATTGGTGGAAAAACAGGAACCGCTGATCAACCTGAAGGAGGAGCATATTCTGAGGCAAAAATAAATACTTTTGCCTCCATTTTTCCCACATCAAATCCACAATTTGTTTTTGTTGTAATGCTAGATACTCCAAAAAAATCTAAAGATTATTATTATAAGTATAGACACCGAAAAGGAGGGTGGAAGGGTACACTTTATAATACAGCTGGCTGGACTTCAGTAGAGGTAGCAGGAAAAGTCATAGATAAAATCGGGCCTATTTTAGCCACAAAATATATAGAGGTTAATTAATTATGCTTCTAGGAAACTACTTTCATAAAATAAATAAAAATTATAAAAATTTTTCTTTTTCAGGAATTTCATTTAACACAAAGAGTATTAAAAAAAATAATATTTTTTTTGCAATCAAAGGAAATAGTATTGATGGTAATAAATTTATACTTAAAGCAATTAAAAAAGGATCTAAAATTATTGTAAGCGAAACAAAAACAAATCCATTCCAAAATGGAATTTTGTATATCCATACAAATAATGTAAGAAAATTATTAGCTGAAACAGCTTTTAAAATTTATAAAAAAAAACCAAAAAATTTAATTGCAGTTACCGGCACAAACGGAAAATCATCAGTTGCAGATTTTTATTATCAAATATTAAAATTAAATAACAAAAAAGGTGCTTCAATTGGCACATTAGGTGTTAAATCAAAAAGTATTAATTTGAATTTATCTAATACCACAATAGATCCAATCAAATTAGCTAAAATATTAAGTAAGTTAAAAGAACAAAAAATAGAAAATGTAATTATGGAAGCCTCAAGCCATGGTTTAAAGCAAAATAGATTAGATGGTTTAAAGTTTAATTCAGGTATATTTACTAATCTATCCCAGGATCATATTGATTACCATAAAAATTTAAAAAACTATTTAAATGCAAAACTTTATTTATTTAAAAACCTAATCTCAAGAAAAGGAAATGTAATTACAGATAAATTAATACCTGAGTTTAAAAACATAAAAAAAATCGCAATTAATAAGAAATTAAAATTGCATACACTTCATGATGAGAAAAATAATCTAAAACTTTTATCTCATAATTTTAAAGGAGAGGGTCAATTTCTTAGATTTAAATTAAATAGCTCAATGAGGGATATAAATTTAAATTTAATTGGAAAAATACAATTAAAAAATGTTTTAATGGCAATAATTGCAGCAAAATATAGCGGTATTAGTTTAGATAAAATTTTAAATACAATTCCAAAATTAAAACCAGTTGAGGGAAGGTTTGAAAAAATTGGTAAAATTAAAAATCAATCAAAAGTAATTCTTGATTATGCTCATACACCTGATGCTTTAAAAACCTGTCTTCTAAATCTTAGAGAACAATTTCCTAACAAAGCAATCACAGTTCTATTTGGTTGCGGGGGAAATAGGGATCAAAATAAAAGATCAAAAATGGGGAAAATAGCTAGTGATTTTGCAGATAGTATCATTCTTACAAATGATAATCCTAGATTTGAAAATCCTCAAAAAATAAGAAGAGATATAAAAAAAGGAATCAAAAAAAAAAGAATTACAGAAATTTCTAATAGAGCAATGGCAATAAAAAAAGCTATTCATAATTTGAATTCAGGTGATATTTTGTTAGTCGCTGGAAAAGGCCATGAGAAAACACAAGATATTGGAAATAAGAAAATTTTCTTTTCAGATAGAAAAGTAATTTTAAACACTATTAAAAATAAAAATAATAATTTATCAAATAATTTAAAATTAAATATAATTAAAGATACAGCTAAAATTAAAAAATTGTCCACCTCCACATCTTTAAAAACAGCAAGAATTAATTCTCGAGAAGTTACCAGAAATGATATTTTTTTTGCTATTAAAGGAAAAAAAAATGACGGTAATAAATTTGTTGCACAATCATTCAATAGAAAAGCATCGTTGGCTGTAGTAAACAGATTTCAAAATAACTTAAATAAAAGTCGTCAGATTAAAGTAAAAAATACTTTAAGATTCTTAACAGATATTTCAAAAACTTTTAGAAAAAATATTGATACAAATATTATAGCTATCACAGGCAGTTGTGGCAAAACTACACTTAAAGAATTGCTGGGCAATGTATTAAGTAAAATTACCAAAGTAAGTATTTCTCCAAAATCTTATAACAATAAATTTGGGGTTCCTTTGAGTCTTTTTAATTTAAAACAAAATGATGAGTTTGGAATTTTAGAAGTTGGAATGGATAAAAAAGGTGAAATTGATTATTTATCAAAAATTATAGAACCAGATGTTGGAGTGATAACAAACATAAATTATGCACATGCTAAAAATTTTAAAAATATTAAGCAAATTGCTTTAGCAAAATCTGAAATTATAAAAAACATAAAACCTTATGGTTATGTTGTATTAAATGCAGATGATGGTCATTTTCGATTGCATAAAAAAATTGCCAAAGAAAAAAAAATTAATGTAGTCTCTTTTGGTATTAAAAATCATAGAGCAGATATTAAATTAATTAATACAAAAACTTTTGGAAAAAAATTTAAAATTAATATTGATTTAAATAATAAAAAAAAGGATTTTATATTATCAAACGATTTTCAAAACAATATATATAATACACTTGCTGCTTTAGCAGTTATTAGTATTTATAAAAATATATTTAAACTAAATGAAAATATTTTTCTCAATTTCAAAATTCCTGGGGGAAGAGGGGATCATTCTGTAATAAAATTTAATGATAAAAAAATTAATTTAATTGATCAAAGCTATAATTCAAATCCTCTATCATTAAAATCAGCAATAAAAAATTTTGATAAAATAAAATCCAAAAAATCAAATAAATATTTATTAATTGGTGACATGTTAGAGCTGGGTAGTCATTCTAAAAAACTTCATAAATCTATTGCTCCAATAATTAATCAAACCAAGATAGATAAGGTATTTGTCAAAGGTAAAATGGCATCTACAATATTTGCAGGTATCTCAAAAGCCAAAAAAGGTAGGATTTTATTAAACAAATCTCAAATTATTGAATTGATAAGAAAAGATTTAAATAATAATGATTATTTAATGATTAAGGCCTCACTTGCGACAGGATTCAACGACATAGTAAAAGATCTGAAAGGATTGCATTAAATGCTTTATCAATTTTTATTAAATTTCGTAGATACTTTTAGTTTTTTAAATGTATTTAAATATTTAACTTTTAGAACAGGTTTATCTTTTTTCACTTCATTAGTTATTGTACTGATTGTTGGAGGTCCTTTTATTAAATTTTTTTCAAAACAAAAAATTTTAAATCCAATCCGAGACGATGGGCCCGAAGATCATATAGTTAAAAAAATTGGCACACCAACAATGGGCGGTTTAATAATTTTATTTGGCTTGTTGTTGTCAGTAATATTTTGGGCAGATTTATCAAATATTAATATTTTATTTTGTGTCTACATAGCAATAACGTTTGGTTTGTTGGGAGCATATGATGACTTTAAGAAGATTAAATTTAGCAACTCATCAGGAATTTCATCAAAGTTTAAAATAACTTCACAAATAATATTAGCAATTATAGGAGTGAGTTTATTTGTTTATTTTAATGATTATCAAAATTTAAATAATTTATATTTTCCATTCTTTAAAAATTTAATCATAAATCTTGGATGGTTTTTTATACCATTTGCGATATTCGTAATCATAGGCTCATCTAATGCTGTTAACCTTACTGATGGATTAGATGGTTTAGCAACAGTACCTGTAATATTAGTTGCAGCATGTTTTGCTTTTATAAGTTATGTTACTGGAAACATAGTATTTTCGAATTATTTACAAATTCCCTACATTGAAGGAACTGGTGAAGTAGCGATTTTTTGTGGTGCAATAATTGGCTCTTGTCTAGGTTTTTTATGGTTTAATGCTCCACCTGCTAAAATTTTTATGGGAGATACAGGCTCATTATCCCTTGGGGGGTCTTTAGGTGCAGTGGGAATTATAACAAAGCATGAAATTGTTTTAGCGATTACTGGTGGACTTTTTGTATTAGAGGCAGTTTCAGTAATGGTTCAGGTAATATCCTTTAAACTGACAGGAAAAAGAATTTTTAAAATGGCACCTATTCACCATCATTTCGAGAAAAAAGGATGGCCAGAGTCTACAGTCGTAATTAGGTTTTGGATTATCTCTATTATCCTAGCAATGATTGGTTTAGCTACCTTAAAATTAAGATAATGAAAATTTTAAATAATATTTTTTTAGGTAAAAAAATATTAATTTACGGTTTAGGAAAGAGTGGCATTTCATCTTATAAGTTTTTAAAAAACAAGTCAGATGTATATTTGTTTGATGATAATGACAAAATTAATTTAAAACAAAAAAAAAAAATAATTCGAATAAAACAAGTTCAAAAAATAAATTTTGATAAAATTATTATTAGTCCTGGTATTGATATTTCAAATTGTAAATTATCGAAGTTTTTAAATAAAAATTTTCAAAAAATTCATACTGACCTTGACGTTTTGTTTTCATTTTACAGCAATGAAAGTATTACTATCACTGGAACTAACGGTAAATCTACAACTGCAAAATTATTACATGATGTTTTAATTGATCAAAATAAAGATTCAAGACTTATTGGGAATATAGGAAATCCAGCATTATCGGAAAAAAAAATTACAAAAAAAACAATCTTTGTAATAGAGGCTTCTTCATATCAGTTAGAATATAGTAGAATTTTTAGATCAAAATATGCAGTAATTCTCAATATTACTTCAGATCACATTGAAAGACATAAAACTTTGAAAAATTATGTAAACGCAAAATTTAAACTATTAAAATCCCAAAGCAGAGGATCTTTTGCTTATGTTAAAAAAGATGATGACCTAATTAATAAAAGAATAAAAAAAGGTAAATATAAAGGAAAAATTTATAAAGTTCAGACTTCAAATTTAAATAAAGAGTTTAATAAAATTACTAATAAATATTTTATCTCTGATGGTAATAAAGAAAATTTAGCATTCATATTAAAAATTGCTTTAAAATTAAAACTAAATAAGAACAAACTAATTAAAACTATTAATAAATTTAAAGGTCTAGATTTTAGACAACAAATTATATTTGATAAAAAAAACCTTACTATAATTAATGATTCAAAATCTACAAGTTTTGCTTCATCAGAAAATGTATTGAGGAATATAAATAATGCCTATTGGATCTTAGGAGGAATACCTAAAAAAGGAGATAAATTTAAATTATCAAAAATGAAGAGTAAAAATCTTAAAGCCTTCGTTTTTGGAGGTCATCGTAAGAAATTTTTGAAAATTTTGAAAAACAAAGTGAAAGTAAAAAGCTTTAGTAATTTACAAGAGACACTTAAAACTATCTTTTCAAAAATTAATAGTAATAAATCTAAAAAAAATATTATTTTTTTTAGTCCAGCTGGTGCTTCATTTGACAGTTTTAAAAATTTTGAAGAAAGAGGATATTTTTTTAATCAAATAATCAAAAAGTACACAAATGCAAAGTGATAGTTTTATTTATCGATTTTATTATCAATGGTGGAAAAATATAGATAAATCAATATTTACCTTAATAGGTTTGTTATTTGTTATCGGATTATTTTTTTCTTTGGTATCAACTTCATTAATAGCTTCTGACAAATTAAATACAAACAGTTATTTCTTTTTTTTTAAACATTTGATTTATGTTTTAATAGGAATATTTCTCATTTTTATATTTTCCTCGCTAAATCCAGATCGATTATATAAATATTCTGTTTTTCTTTTTTTTATTTCCTTTATTTCATTATTTTTAGTTCCAATAATTGGTATTGAAGTTAAAGGCTCAAAAAGATGGATAGATTTAATTTTTTTTCCAAGATTTCAACCAATAGAAGTTTTAAAGCCCTTTTTGATTGTAGTTTTATCAACTATTTTATGCAGCAATAACTCGAATATTTTATTTAAATATTTAATATCGACTATTTTGATATCTATTATTTCTTTGCTTTTAATAATTCAACCCGATATCGGTCAAACTTTATTGATAGTTTTTTCCTGGGCAGTATTAGTTTTTACATCAGGAATTAATATATATATTCTTTTAGCGATATTTTTCCTATGTGCATCTATACTTACTTACCTAATTTTTTATGTTCCTAAGTTTGATTATATTCAGGCACGTATTTTTTCATTTTTTAATAGAGAGGTAGGGACTCATAATTTTCAATCTGATAAAGCTTTAGAGTCAATAACAAGTGGAGGTTTTTTTGGAAAAGGCTTGGGTGAAGGTGTACTTAAAAATAGAGTTCCTGAAGCCCATACTGACTATATTATTTCAGTAATTTCTGAGGAGTTTGGTGTTGTTGCCATAATGTTAATATTATTATTGTTTTTGATCTTAATATATATGGTTTTTAAAAAAATAAGTTTTGAAACAAACGATAAAGCCAAACTTATTTTAATTGGATCTATTAGTTTAATTTTAATGCAAGCTACTATTCATATTGGGGTGAATATAAGATTATTTCCAACCACTGGAATGACTTTACCTTTTTTAAGTTATGGAGGTTCATCAATAATAAGCACATCAATCTTAGCCGGGATAATTTTAAATTTAACAAAAAGAAAAATAAGCCAAATATGACAAAAAAAGTTTTAATATCCACTGGCGGCTCAGGAGGTCATGTGATACCAGCAATTACAATTTATAATCATTTAAAAAAGACTCATGAGATTTTGATTTCTACTGATGTAAGGGGTCTTGCTTATTTAGATAAGAACTATAATACAGTAATTATCAATACCCCCAAGTTAAATAATTTATTTTTACTTCCTTTTTCATTTATAAAAATTTTATCTTTAACTATTAAATCTTTTTTTATTTTAAAAAAAAAAAAAATTTCAATTTTAATTTCAACTGGTGGTTATATGTCTTTACCACTGTGTCTAGCAGCAAAAATATTAGGCATTAAAATTTTTTTAATTGAACCAAATATGGTCCTTGGAAGAGCAAATAAATTTTTTTTAAATTTTTCAAGAAAATTAATATGTTATTCAAAGAATTTAATTAATTTACCCCATGGAATAAATCATAAATTAACTAGTATTAAACCTTTGATACGAAAAGAATATTATGAAACCATTGCCTATCAAAAACAGGATAATTTATTCACAATTTTAGTAATAGGAGGCAGTCAAGGTGCAAAAATCTTTGATGAGCTTTTAAAAAAATCCTTTTTAAGTATAGCTAAACAAGCATCAATAAAAGTTATTCATCAAACAAGTGAGAAAAATAAAAATTTTTTAAAAGATTTTTATTTTCAAAATAATATTGAAAGTAGAGTTTTTAGTTTTGATCATAATCTTAATGAAGTTTTACAAAAAGGAGATTTATGTATAACAAGAGCAGGAGCATCTAGTTTAGCTGAACTATCCTTTTTAAATATACCATTTATAGCAATACCGCTTCCAACATCAAAAGATAATCATCAGTATGAAAATGCAAAATATTATGAGAAACAGGATTGTTGCTGGATAGTTAATCAAAAAAATTTTGATGATCAAAAATTTGAGAAATTTTTGCTCAAATTGATAAATAAAAGTCAGGATTACATTACAAAAAAAAATAATTTACAGAAATTAAATTACCAAAATACTTGGAATAATGTTAATCAAAAAATAATAAAAATTATTAATGAAAATTAAATTAGCAAAATCAGAACTGATACATTTCGTAGGAATAGGTGGAATAGGTATGAGTGGCTTAGCACTAATAATGAAGGGCAAAGGTTTTAAAGTTCAAGGAAGTGATATTTCAAATAATAAAAATATTGAAAGATTAAGAAAAGAAAAAATAAAAATTTTTATAGGACATAAGAAACAAAATATAGAAAAAGCAACTATCCTAGTTATATCTTCAGCTATTAAAAAAAATAATCCCGAGTTAGTCGCGTCTAAAAAAAAACAATTGCCCATTTATAAAAGAGGAGAGATGCTTGCTAATATTGTTTCTTTAACAAAAAATATTGTGGTAGTTGGATCACACGGTAAAACTACAACAACATCTTTGATAGCATCCATATTTCAAGAAACAAAGATTGATCCAACAATAATCAATGGTGGAGTAATAAATTCAATTAATAATTCTGCAAAGCTTGGGAAAAGCGATTGGTCTATATTAGAGGCAGACGAGTCAGATGGAAGTTTTGTTTTCATACCCCCAACATACTCAATCATCACCAATATAGATCGAGAGCATATGGATTATTATGGTAGCATGAAAAAATTAAAAAAATATTTTGAAAATTTTGTAAATAAAGTCCCATCATTTGGAAAGTCATTTATTTGTCTAGATGATAAAAATAACAAAAATTTAATTAAAAATATCAAAAATAAAAACTTCTATACATATGGATTGGATAAAAAATCAAATTTTTGTATAAAAAATATAAAACAATTTAAAGAATTCTCTGAGTTTGACTTGAATATAAAATTACCCAATAAAAAAAATCAATTAATTAAAAAATTTAAAATTCCTTTATTAGGAACTCATAATATTAAAAATTCTGTAGCTGCAGCAGCTTTAGCGTTAATAGTGGGTCTACCAATAAATAATATTAAAAAAGGACTTAAAAATTTTAAAGGCGTTCAAAGAAGGTTTAATAAAATTTTCACTTTTAATAATGTTGATTTTTATGATGATTATGCCCACCATCCTACAGAAATCAAAGAAGTACTAGATGGTGTAAAAAATGTTTATAAAGATTATGAAAAGATATGTATTTTTCAACCACACAGAATATCAAGATTAAAAGATTTAAAAGAAGAATTTACTCTCGCTTTTAAAAATGCGGATAAGGTTATCTTGTTTCCAATATATACTGCTGGAGAAAAATTAAAGCTTGGGTTCAGCTACCTTAATTTTGCAAAAGAAGTGATAAAGAATTCAAGAGTACAGCTATTTTTATTAGACGACAAATATCAATTAGCAAAATTTATAAAGGCAAATATATACGGAAAAAAAATTGTAATAGGTATGGGCGCAGGCACAATTTCGAGTTGGATGCGAGAATTACCTAAATTGTTATCATGAAAATTAACATAAAAGAACTAATTCCAGAATTTAGTAATAATTTAAAATTAGATTATGATTTAAAAAAAAAAAATTGGTTTAATATAGGTGGCAAAACAAAAGCCTTTTTTAAAGCAGATAATTTAAAGGAATTAATTAATTTTCTTAAAAAAATTCAAAATTATGAAAAAATATTTGTATTAGGAGCTGGTTCAAATACTTTAATTACTGATAAACAATTTGATGGAGTTGTCATCAAACTTACTAATAATTTTAATAATATAACTCTTTTAAAAGAAGAGATTATAATTGCAGGCAGTGCTGTTACTGATAAATCATTGTCAGAGTTTGCGATGGAAAATAGCATAGGTGGTTTTGAATTTCTCTCGTGTATTCCAGGTACAATAGGCGGTGGTATTAAAATGAACGCAGGTTGTTTCAACAGAGAGTTTAAAGATATTTTAATTTCAATTCAAGCAATTAACAAGTCAGGACAAATAATAACAGTACCAAGCAAAGATATGAATTTTAAATACAGAGATAGCGGATTATCAGATGATCTTATTTTTTTAAGTGCATCATTTAAAGGGAATAAAAAAGACAAAAATATTATCAAAAATGAAATTCAGTCTCTTAAAGAGAGAAAAGAACTAGCTCAACCAACAAAAATAAAGACTAGTGGTAGTACTTTTAAAAATCCAATAGATCAATCAGATAAAAAAGTCTGGCAATTAATTAAAGAGTCTGTTTCACTCAATAAATCATTTGGGGACGCATGCATCTCACAAAAACACTGTAATTTTTTTGTAAATAAAGGTAATGCTAAGTTTGAAGATATGAAAAAATTAATAGATTTTGTTTCAGAGAGTGTATTTAAAAAAACAGGAGTCAAACTAGAAACAGAAATTAAAATATTAGAATAAATTGAAAAAAAAAGTACTTATATTATCTGGAGGAATTTCTAAGGAGAGGATAATCAGTCTCGATACCGGACTACAGGTTTCTAAAGAATTAAAAAAAAATGGTTACAAAGTTAAAATATCTGAGCCAGACAATAATTTAGAAAAAAATATAAAAAATTTTAAACCAAGCGTAATATTTAATGCATTACATGGTCAATTTGGAGAAGATGGATATATTCAAAGTGTACTAGAGAGATTTAAAATTCCATATACTCACTCAGGGGTAATAGCATCATCAATTGCAATGGACAAAGAAATCTCAAAAAAAATATTTCTTAAAAATAAAATAAAAACCCCTAAATTTTTTACATATACTTATGACGAGCCAACATCCAGAATAGTAAAAAAAATAAATAAAAAATTCAAATTTCCAGTTGTAGTTAAACCTATCAACGAGGGGTCGAGTGTGAATGTTTTTATAACCGATAAGAAAAATTTGATCAAAATTCTCTACAGACTTCAAAACTATAAAAAAGTTTTGATAGAACAATTTATTGCTGGAAGAGAAATTCAAGTTGCAATTATGGGTGATAAAAAATTGGGAGCCATTGAACTTAAACCAAAAAGAAAATTTTATGACTATCGAGCAAAATATGACACAAAAGCTAAAACTCAACATATAATACCTGTTGATATACCCAAATCTCAATTTAAAAAGTTAATGAATATAGCTCATAAAGCACACAAAATAATAGGATGCAAAGGAGTAACAAGATCAGATTTTAAATTTTTTAAAGGAAATTTTTATTTATTAGAAATTAATACTCAACCGGGAATGACCAAACTTTCTTTAGTACCTGAAATAGCTTTACATAAAGGTATATCTTTTATTAAATTAATAGAATGGATGTTGAAAGATGCATCAACGAAAAAGTAAAATAATATTAATTTATTTTTTTTTATTAATAATTATTGCGTCAATTAATAATAATAATTTGAATAATCTAAAATTTGATCAAATAAAAAATGTTGAAATATTAGGATTGGATAAAAAAGAAAATAATATTCTTTTAACAAAAATTCAAAATTTAAAATTAGGAAATATATTCTCGCTAAACTCAAATGAAATTGAAAAATTAATTGAATCTAATTCATTAGTTGAAAGATATAAAGTATTTAAAAAATATCCGAATAAAATAGAAATAAAAATTCAGAAAACAGAATTCTTGGCAAAAATAAATGATGATGGAAAAATTTTTATTATAGGTTCAAATGGAAAACTAACACCAGACAAATTAAAATATAATGACCTACCTTTTATTTTTGGCAAACCTGATATAATTGAATTTCTTAAATTTAAAAAAGTGATAGATGAATCTAAATTTTCTTTTCAACAAATTGATGATTTATATTTTTTTCCTTCAAAAAGATGGGATCTAAAGCTTAAAAATAATATTTTGTTAAAATTACCAAACCGATTAAATCTAGAGACTATAAATAATGTGTATAACTTTTTAGAAAATTATAATGGAAAAAATTTCAATATTGTTGATGCTAGATTAGAAAATCAAATTATTTTACATGAATAAAGAAGTTGAACTAGAAATTTATTTAGTAGTATCAACAAAAAAATTTGGAATATATTTATTTGATAAATATGAACTTAAAAACTTGTATAAAGATGAATTAGTTTTTAATGAAAAAATAAATTCTATCAATTTTAATAATTTAAAAAAATTTCTTGATAAAAATATTTTTAAAATTGAGAAGATAAGTAGAAAATTTGTTGAAAATATATTTATCATATTTGATGATCAGAAAATATTTAACTTGCAAATAGGGATTAAAAAAAAAAATTATAACTTTAAAATAAAAAGAGAATATCTTCAAAATTATCTCATTGATGCTAAAGATTTATTTATGGAAAATTATCAAACTGAAAAAATTATGCATATGATAGTTAATAAATATACTTTTGACGGTAAAAGCTATGCTTCATTACAAGATAATATAGAATGTCAAAACGTTGCATTAGAAATTCAATTTAAATCAATTTCATATAATAAAATTTATGAACTAAATAAAATTCTAGAAAATTATCAAATAAAAATAACCAAGTTTATAGATGGAAGCTATGTAAAAAATTTCATTAATGAAGATGCTAAATTAATTGAAATGGCTCATAAAATTTTAAATGGATATAATGAAAATGAGGTAATGTTTGTGTCAAAAAACCCTAAAAAACTTAATTTTTTTGAAAAATTTTTTCAATTATTTAGTTAAATTGTTTTTTAACGTAACAATAGTTGTTTTTAAATTTCAGATATTTCAAATTAAAAGTTTGTAGTGTCGTATTTAACTCAAAAAACAATAAAAAATAATGTCAAGTTTAATGGCGTTGCTTTACATAGTGGACTGAATGTAAATTTAATTATAAAACCAGCACATCCTGATTTTGGAATAGTTTTTAAAAGAATAGATCTAAATAGTAATAATTTAGTTTGCCCAAATTTTGCAAATGTTACCAATACATCATTGAACACAACAATTGAGAATGAATTTGGAGTTAAAGTTTCAACAATAGAGCATCTTATGGGCGCATTGTTTTGTTTAGGTATTGATAATGCTTTAATCGAAATTGATAATGAGGAAGTACCTATATTAGATGGTTCTGCAAAAAATTTCATAGAAAGAATTAGTTCAGTCGGAATAGAAATTTCTAACTCTCCAATTAAAATTATTAAAATAAATAAAGAAGTAAATTTTTCAGACGGAGCAAGGTATATAACTATAAGACCTTCAACTTTAACTCTAGATATAGATTTTGAGCTAAAATACGATAACCATATAATTGGAAACCAAAAAAATAAAATTAAAGTTTATGAGGACGATTTATCAGATGTTTATAATTCAAGAACATATTGTTTATATGAAGATATTGAATTAATTAAAAAAAGAGGTTTAGCAAAAGGTGGAAGTTTAGATAATGCAATTGTTGTCAAAGATGATGAAATTATGAATCCAGAAGGATTGAGAAATAAAAAAGAATTTGTAAATCATAAAATACTTGATTGCATTGGTGATTTATATACGTCTGGTTACAGAATTGTAGCATCAGTCAAATGTTCTCAAGGTGGTCACTACTTAACTAACCAATTGTTAAGAAAAGTTTTTGCAAATAAAGAAAATTTTTCTATTTTAGAAATTAAAGAAAAAAATCTACCACATACACTTATTAATAAGAATTTATTAAGGTCAATAGCTTAAGATTAAAGAAATATTTAAAAATTTAAAAATTAAGAGTATAAGATCAATATGTCTCTTAAAAACTTAGTTTCTATTTTTTTAATATTTATTTTTTTCTTCTCTTGTTCAAAAAAAGAAATTGAAAAATCAGTAATTAAAGAAACTAATTTAGAACTCCAGATGATAGAAGCATACAAAGCTGGTTTAGATGAATTGAATAAAGGTGATGCTTTATTTGCTGCAAAAAAATTTAATGAAGCTGAAATTTTATTCCCGCAGTCTGATGTTGCTCCACGTGCAGCGTTAATGGCCGCATACTCTTATTATTCTCAAAATTATTATGCAGATGCTATTGCAGAATTAGATAGGTTCTTGAAAGTATATCCAAATTTTAAAAATATAGTTTATGCTGAATACTTGCTTGGTTTGTGTTATTACGAACAAATTGTAGATGAAAAAAAAGATTTAAATTCAATAGAGAATTCAAAAAAAATTTTTTCTAGAATTATTAATAAATATCCTAATACAGATTTTGCTTTAGACTCTGAATTTAAGTTGGATTTGATAAACGATATTTTAGCAGCAAAAGAAATATATATAGGAAGATATTATGTTGAACGTAATAAGTGGATTGCAGCAATTAATAGATTCAAGACTGTTATTGATGATTATGAGACAACGATTTATGTTGAGGAAGCATTGCACAGATTAGTTGAGATTTATTACATAATTGGTCTTGAGGAGGAAGCTAAAAAATATGCTAATTTACTAGGGTACAATTATCAATCCTCAGAATGGTATAAGCAAACTTATAATATCTTTAATAAAGATTATAAAATTGTAAAAACTAAAAAAGAGAAAACATTTTTTAAAAGATTTAAATCTCTATTTGAATGAGATGAATATAAAAAAGATTAAAACAGAATATGTCAAAAAAATTAAGACTTTAAATAATTATAATAAAAATTATTACGATAAAAGTAAACCATTAGTAGACGATCAAAAATATGATAAATTAAAAAAAGAGATAATTCAATTAGAAACTAAATATGAATTTTTAAAATCTGAAGACTCGCCCTCTGGTAAAGTTGGTTTTAAACCATCTAAAAATTTTAAAAAAATTTTGCATAAAATTCCAATGCTGTCTTTAGCAAATGCTTTTAAAGAGGATGATTTATTAAACTTTGAAAAAAAAATTACAAACTATTTATCAATCAAAAATGATTTTAAAATTTTTTACAGTGCTGAACCAAAAATTGATGGAATATCTGCCTCAATTACTTATAAAAATGGTAAATTTTACAAAGGTCTTTCGAGAGGAGATGGTAAAGAAGGAGAGGATATAACCTTAAATCTCAAGACAATAAAAGATATACCAAAAGACATTTCACACAAAAATTTTCCAGAGGAAATTGATATTAGAGGTGAAGTATTTATTCAAAATAGTGATTTTAAATATTTAAATGAAAAATTTGCTAACCCAAGAAATGCAGCATCTGGCTCTCTTAGACAAAAAAATCCAGAAGAAACAAAAAAAATACCTTTGAAGTTTATTGCTTATACATTTGGGTATGAAAAAGGCCTAACCGTTAAAAATCAATCTGATTTTCTTAAAAAATTAAATGAGTGGGGATTTAAAACAAACCCATTAAATATTTTAACTTCAGGTATTAAAAATTTAATAAAAAATTACCAAGAAATTGAGAAAAAAAGAGCAGATATAGATTTTGACATAGATGGAATAGTTTACAAAGTTAATGATTTCGCGATGCAAAAAAGATTAGGAAATGTAGCTAACGCTCCAAGATGGGCAATTGCACATAAGTTTTCATCCAACAAAGCTGTCTCCCAAATTATAGATATAGAGATACAAGTTGGTAGAACTGGTGCCCTAACACCAGTTGCAAAGATCAAGCCAATAAATATTGGTGGAGTTATAGTTTCAAATGCAACATTACATAATGAAGATGAAATTAATCGAAAAGATATTAGAATAGGAGATACAGCTGTTATAGAAAGAGCAGGAGATGTTATACCTCACATAATTTCTGTAGATTTAAAAAAAAGGTTGAAAAATTCAAAAAAATTTCTTTTCCCAGATAATTGTCCTTCATGTGGATCAAAAACAATTAAAGAATTCAATAAGATAACAAAAAA
Source organism: uncultured Pelagibacteraceae bacterium (assembly GCA_902541745.1). GTDB lineage: Bacteria > Pseudomonadota > Alphaproteobacteria > Pelagibacterales > Pelagibacteraceae > Pelagibacter. The sequence goes on from CACBRW010000002.1 coordinate 64,279, forward strand.
AGTTGATGCTGTCAGGAGGTGTTCTAGCGAGGGTTATTATTGTGATAAAATATCAATTGAAAAGTTAAAACATTTTGTATCAAAAGAAGCATTTAATGTAGATGGTTTTGGAAAGAAAATAGTTGAAAGCTTTTGGAAATTAAAATTAATAAAATTTCCTCAAGATATTTTTAAATTAGATTATTCTAAAATTGAAAAGCTAGACGGTTGGGGAAAACTATCTGTTCAAAATTTAAAATATTCAATAGATCAAAAAAAAAATATTTCTTTAGAAAAGTTAATTTATTCATTAGGGATAAGACATATTGGATTAGAAAATGCAAAATTGTTATCTAAACATTTTTTATCATTTTCAAAATTTAAAAATTTATCTAAACAAAGTTATTATGAAGATTTGTTGAATATTGATGGTATTGGTGAAACACAGGTAAATTCAATTAAAAGTTTTTTTTCAAATGAAGCAAACCTCAAAGTATTGAATGAATTAGAAAAAGTTCTAGTGGTAAAAAATGTTATTCAAAATTCCAAGGATGGTTTGTTAAAAAACAAGACCTTTTTAGTTACAGGGAAATTAAATGGAATTAGTAGAGCTGAAGTTAAATCTTTGATTGAAGAAAATTCTGGCAAAACAGTTAGTAGCGTCTCTAAGAAATTAAATTATTTAATAATTGGGGAAAAGCCTACAAAGAAGAAAATAGATAATGCCAATCAGCTTAAAATAAATGTTATAGATCAAGCTGAATTTTTGAAAATGCTAAATAAAACTAGCTAGCCATTTTCTCTCATTTGTATTTAAATATTTAGATATTTTAGAATAAACTTCTAAGTGATATTTAAATAGGTAATTTTTTTCATTGACTGTTAATAAATCAAAATTGATCAGATCTTTTTCTATAGGTGCCATTGTTAGGTTTTTAAATAACAAATTTTTATTTATTTTTTTAACATAAACTAAATTTTCAATTCTGATTCCATATTCATTAGTTTTATAATACCCAGGCTCATTACTTAAAATCATACCTTCTTTTATTTTAATAGTGTTTATTTTTGTAATAGATTGAGGTCCTTCATGTACATTAAGAAAAAAACCAACACCATGTCCTGTACCATGTGCATAATCTAAATTGCTTTTATTTAAAAATTTTCTTGCTCTTTTATCAATTTTTTTACCCGTATCATTTTTATTAATATCTGTCGTAGCTACAGCAATATGACCTTTTAAAACTTTAGTAAAAATATCTTTGATATTTTGTTTCTGTTTTGAAAAACATATTGTTCTTGTGACATCTGTTGTGCCATATTTATATTGGCCTCCAGAATCGCAAAGAAAAACATCTCTCTTATTTATAACTTTGCAATTTTCTTTTTTTGCACGATAATGAACAATTGCTCCGTTTTTGCCAGATCCTGCAATAGTATCAAAACTAGGATAAAGAAAATTATGATTTATTTTTCTAAAACTCTCTAATTTCTTAGCAGCTTCTACTTCATTAATTTTTTTTTTATTGATTTTTTTTATCCAGTATAAAAATTTTGTCAATGCAACACCGTCCAAGATGTGAGCATTGATCATATTTTTAATTTCGGTTTTATTTTTAATTGCTTTTAAGAGATAAATTGGATCTTCTCTTTTTATGATCTTAAATTTTAACTTAATTAAATTTTCATAAAATATTGAACACGATTTATCATCTACAATAAAGTTTTTTCCGTTAAGATTAAGTATTCTACTGGGTAAATCACTTTCATCTAAAAATTCATCTTTCTTAATAACTTTATTTTTTAATAATTGCCTACATTTTTTTAGATTACTTATAAGTAGTATCTTTTTTGATTTACTTATTAGCAATCTTGAATTGGGGATTGGGCTGTTAGGGCCGTCTCCACCTCGTATATTTAAAACCCAAGCAACGTTTTCTGGTGCACTTATAAAAATATAATCAGATTTATTTTTTTTTAAGTAATGAGTTATTTTGTTTAATTTAGAATTAACACTTTTACCAACAATACTTTTGTCTAAAGAAAAAAATGGAAAAGAAACATTCTCTTTTTGTTTTTTAATTTCGTCAATTAGATTTTTTTCAATATGTTTAATTTTATTGTATTTTAAAAAATAATTTTTAATTTGGGTATTGGTAAATAACTTTGGATCTATACCAAGTGTAAGTTTTTTAAATAAATTACAATTGATTAATTTTTCAAACCCATAAATTTTGAAATTTTTTCCACTCTCAATTTTACTTTGAATTGTGTATCTTCCATCAGTAAACAAATAATTTTTATTTTTAAGAATTATAGCTAAACCAGCGGATCCACTAAAATTTGAAATAATTTCTAATCGATTTAATTTTGAATATTCCGTAAAAAAATCATCGTTTTTTGGAATTATATAGCCATCAATTTCATATTTTTTAAATTTACTTCTTAATAATTTTATATAATTCCTCATTTAATTCTCTTTTGATATCTTATCCACCCGGGACTTCTTGTTCCTTCTTCAATTTCAAAATCCTGATTAAACTCAAAATCATCATCATTATTAACTTCTTCATCAAAGAAAGAATTTTTTTCTAAATGTTTTTCTGGTAATTCATCAATGAATCGCGAAGCCATACTGTCTATCCAATCCCCTTGATAAAATCTATTCATTGAGAAAGAAATTATAGCTTTTTTCTTTGCTCTTGTAATTCCTACATACGCTAACCGTCTTTCTTCTTCTAGACCATTCTGACCTTTTTCTTCAATAGATTTTTGATGTGGAAATAATCCTTCTTCCCATCCAGGTAAAAACACAACATCAAATTCTAAACCTTTTGCTGCATGCATGGTCATCATATTAATTTTTTCACCATCCCATTCTTGATCAACAGAAGTTGCTAAGGACACATGCTCTAAAAAACTTTCCAGATTATCAAATTCTTTCATAGCACTTAATAATTCTTTAATGTTTTCTAGTCTATTTTCATTGTCTAAATCTTTTTTATTTTTAAGCATAGCTGAATAACCGGACTCATCTAAAACAATTTGTAATAACTTAATATGATTTGACTTCTTAATAGTTAAATCATTTCTCCATTTGATTAGAGAATTAATAAATAAACTAAGTCCAATTTTAGCTTTTGGCTTAATTAAATTTTGTTCAAGCATTTTAATTGATGCTCTTTCTAAATTTAAATTATTTTTCTTAGCAAAATCGTGAATGTTTTTTAAGGTACTATCACCTATTGATCTTTTAGGATTATTGACAATTCTTTCAAAAGCTAAGTCATCTTTCTCTTGATGAATTAATCTTAAGTATGCAACACAATCTTTAATCTCAGCTCTTTCATAAAATTTTGTACCACCTAATATTCTATAAGGCATACCAATTTTTAGAAATCTTTCCTCAAATTCACGTGTTTGAAAAATTGCTCTAACTAAAATTGCAATGTTATTGTACGAAAATTTTTTTTTTATTTTTTTTTCAATCTCATCAGAAACTCCAATTGCTTCATCCTTTCCATTTTTAAAACAGTTTAATTGAACCAGATCACCCTCTTCCATTGTAGTAATTAATGTTTTTCCAACTCTATTTTGATTATAAGAAATTAGATTTGAAGCAACTGATAAGATATTCTGCGAAGATCTGTAATTTTGCTCTAACCTTATTACTTTTGTGTCTTCATAAACTTGGTCAAACTCTAAAAAATTTTTAATCTCAGCACCTCTCCAGCTATAGATTGATTGATCATCATCACCAACACAGCAAATATTTTTATTTTTTTCAGATAGAAGATTAAGCCATTTACTTTGAATAAAATTTGTATCTTGATACTCATCAACTAAGATATATTTGAAATTTTTAGAATATATTTCTCTAATATCAGGATTAAATTCTAAAATTTTTACAGTATGTAAAATCAAATCGCCAAAATCACAGGAATTCAAATCAGTTAATTTCTGTTGATAAATTTTATACAATGGTAGGACAGTTTTCTCATAAATATCTTTTTTATTTATAATTACTTCGCCAGGATAAAAACCTTTATTCTTCCATCTATCAATTATTGCAAGTATAAATCTTGGAGACAATTGTTTGATATCGATATTTTCTGCTTTGCATATATTTTTTATCAATCTAATTTGATCATCAGTGTCTATAATGGTAAAATTTGAGTTTAATTTTGCAGCTGAAGCATGTTTTCTTAATAATTTTGCACAAATAGAGTGAAATGTGCCAAGCCAAGAAATACCCACTGAAGAAGAGCCAATAAGTTTAGTTACTCTATTTTGCATTTCTTTTGCAGCTTTATTAGTAAAAGTCACTGCTAATATTTGATTGGGAAAGGCTTTTTTTTCTTTAATTATGTGAGCAATTCTAGAGGTTAATACTTTTGTTTTTCCTGAGCCTGCTCCTGCAACAATTAAAAGAGGTCCATCCAAATACAAAACAGCCTCTGTCTGGGCATCATTCAAATTTTTTAAATAATCTTTGTTTATCATTTTAAATAATGCTTTATAAGATTGTTGTTTGAAATGAGTAAGACTAATTCTTTTTTTAAAATTATTAAAAACATTAATAAATCAATTAATAGTCTATTAGAAAAAAATTTAAACAAGTTAAAAGTTAAAAATTTAATTAAATTAGCAAAAAGTAATAAAATTTTTTTAACTATTGTCGCAGTAATAATTTTATTTTTATCATACCTATCAATTCCAAATATTTATAATCAAAATGAAATTTTAAAAAAACTAAAAAATGACTTGTTAAATAATCCTCAAATTAATATCAACTTCACAAAGGGATTAGATTATAAGTTTTTGCCAAGACCGCATTTTGTTAGTAGCGATTCGTCTTTAATTTTTAATCATAATAGAATTTCTGAAATTAAAAAATTAAAAATTTATTTATCATTAGAAAATTTATTTTCACTTAAAAGAATAAGAGTAAAAGAAATTGTTTTAGAAAATGCAAATTTTAATTTAAATAAAAAAAATTATAATTTTTTTATTAAGCTTTTAGATAACGATTTTTCGAATATGAAATTAAAGATTTTAAATAGCAATATTTTTTTTAAAAATATGGAAAATGAAGTTTTATTTATAAACAATATTTTAAAAGCAGAATATTTGTATGATACAAAAAATTCAAAAAAAATTTTATTTTCAAAAAATGAGATATTTAATTTACCTTATCTAATTGAATTATCTAATGATAAAGTAGAAAAAAAATTATATACAAGATTAAATTCAGAACTTTTTAGACTTCAAATTGATAATCATTATTTTTATGATGAAAAAAATAAAAAAGGATCTGTTGAATTTATTTTCAATAATTTGAAAAGTACCTCAGAATATCAAATAAGTGAAAACTTATTTGAGTTTAAATTTTTTGATAAAGTTGAAAATCCTAAATTTTTTTATAATGGGAAATTTAATTTTAAACCATTTCATTCATATATAAATGGTAATTCTAAAAAATTAAATATATCTTATTTATTTGAAACTAATGCTATTATTCCTGAACTGCTTAAAACTAAAATCTTAAATAATAAAAATGTAGATTTTAATTTAAGCTTAAATTCTGATGTAATTGAAAATTTAAATGATTTTGAAAATATTCAATTAAGATCTAAAATTAAAGAAGGTTTAATTGATTTAGATAATACAATTTTCACCTGGAAAAACTCTGCTGTATTCGAATTATTAAATAGTTTAGTCTATGTAAAAAATGGAGAGCTTGTAATAGATGGTTCTTTGAAGATAAACATTATTAATAATATGGAATTATATAAATTTCTTCTTACACCAAAAAATTATAGAAAAAAAATAAGTCATATAGATTTAAATTATACTTATAATTTTGAAACAAAAATAATTACTTTAAAAGATATTAGAGTTGATAATAAATTCAATAAAAATTTAAATGAAACTGTTAATTCAATATCATTTAAAAATGATAAACTACAAAATAAAATTTATTTAAAAAAAATATTAAATGATGCAATAAAAATTTATGCTGGGTAAATCATCTTTTTAGCATCAACAATTTTATTGTAGTCTTTTTCGGTTATTAGTCCTGTCTTTAAAGTTTCATGCTTTAAAGTTGTATTATTTTTAAGTGCAGTTTTTGCAATTTTTGCAGCATTATCATATCCAATATGTGGAGCTAGTGCAGTAACAAGCATTAATGAATTATCAAGATGCTCCTGTATTTTCTTTTTGTTAGCTTTTATTCCTTTAACACAATAAATAGCAAAATTCTTTGTGCTGTCAGCAATCAAGTCGATTGACTGTAAGATGTTATGAGCAATTAAAGGCTTAAAAACATTTAGTTCAAAATGACCGTGTGATCCTGCCATAGTTATTCCATTATGATTTCCAATAACTTTTACACAAACCATTGTTACAGCTTCACATTGTGTTGGATTAACTTTCCCTGGCATTATAGATGAGCCCGGTTCATTTTCAGGTAAGATTAATTCTCCGTACCCAGCTCTTGGGCCAGAACCTAAGAAACGAATATCATTAGATATTTTCATTAAAGCTACAGCACAAGTATTTAATGCACCAGAAAAATTAACAATTGAATCATGAGCAGCAAGCTCTGCAAATTTATTTGGAGCTGGTTTAAATTTGATTTTAGTGAATTTGGCAATTTCTTTTACAATTTTTTTATCAAAATTTTTCTTAGAATTTATTCCAGTACCAACAGCAGTACCACCTTGCGCGAGAAACAATATTTCTTTTAGCGCATATTCTATTCGTTCAATACTTTTTTTAACTTGAAAATGATATCCTGAAAACTCTTGTCCAAGAGATAATGGGGTTGCATCTTGTAAATGAGTTCTTCCAATTTTTACTATGTTTTTAAATTCATTAGATTTTCTTTTAAGCTCTTTTTCTAAAATTTTTAAACATGGAAGCATTTTAGAAATAGTTTCTTTTGCTATAGAGATGTGCATCGCAGTTGGAAAAACATCATTGGTAGATTGTGATTTGTTTACATGATCGTTTGGATGGACAGGTTTTTTTGTTCCTTTTTTTCCACCTAAAATTTCTATTGCTCTGTTAGCAATGACCTCATTTACATTCATGTTTGTTTGTGTTCCAGAACCTGTTTGCCAGACTTTCAAAGGAAAGTTTTCATCTAATTTACCTTTGATTACTTCATCTGATGCTTTGATTATTGCTTTAGAAATTCTACCATCAATCAATTTGTCTTTTGCATGTACTATTGCAGCTGATCTTTTAATAATTGCTATAGATTTAATGATTGAAATATTTACTAAAATTTTTCCAATATTAAAAAATTTGTTGGATCTTTGAGTAGATGCTCCCCAATATTTATCATTTGGAACATTTATGCTTCCAATACTGTCAAATTCTTTTCTTAATTTCATTGATTAATTTTTAAGTAACAAATAATTATTAACATACAATAAATTTTTAAAAACATACAGGAGCATTATGTCGAATTTTAGCAAAGTAGGTACATTTATGAAAACTTTTGGTCAGGAAGTTAAAACAAAACCATCATTTAGTACCGATAAAATAAATAAATTAAGGTTAGACTTAATCAAAGAGGAACTAGAAGAGCTTACAGAAGCTATGAATAATAAGGACTTATTAGAAGTGGCTGATGCGCTAACAGACATATTATATGTAACTTATGGAGCAGGGCATGCATTTGGAATTGATTTGGATAAATGTTTTGAAGAGGTCCAAAATTCTAATATGAGCAAGTTAGATGAAAAAGGAAAACCAATTTACAATGAGTTTGGAAAAGTCATGAAAGGTCCTAACTATTTTAAACCAGATCTAACAAAGTTTGTAAATTAAATCTCTAATTTAAAATCAATAGCAGGGGCACTATGAGTAATGCTACCAACAGAAATTCTACTAACCCCTGTAGATGCAATAGCTTTCACAGTCTTTAAAGTAACATTACCAGAAGCTTCAGTTTCATAAAGTTTTTTTACTATTTTAACACTTTGTCTTAAATTTTTAATACTCATATTATCTAAGAGAACCCTATTAAATTTTAGACCTAAAATTGATCTAAGTTGCTTGATTGTATCAACTTCGACAGTAATTTTTTTTCCTTTTTTATTCTTAATAGCTTTTAATACTAAACTACTTAAATCTGAACTAGCAATATGGTTATCTTTAATTAAATATTCATCACTTAAATTAAATCTATGATTTGTGCCACCTCCCAATTTAACAGCATATTTTTGGATAACTCTTAAATTAGGAATTGTTTTTCTTGTGCAACAAATTTTAGTTTTTTTTCCAGCTAATTTTACAAATTCATTTGTTTTAGTCGCTATTCCAGAAATATGAGACAAAAAATTTAAAGCTACTCTTTCAGCGATTAGAATATTTTTTACATTGCCTTTAATTAAAGCTACTAAATTGCCTTTTTTAACTCTAGAACCATCTTTTTTTTTAATAATAAATTTTATTTTATCATCAATTAATACAAAAGCTTGTTTGGCAAATAATAAACCTCCAACAATAGCGCTTTGGTTTGAAATTAATTTAACATTCATAACTTTATCATTATTAATTAGACTCGAAGTAATGTCTCCTGAAGGATAAAGGTCTTCGTTTAAAGCAAGCTTAACAGTAGTCTTAATAAATTCTTTGCTTAATTTTATTTTTGACACTTAATTATCTGCCAATGGCTGCCATTCTTTCTACAGATATTCTGGCTTTATCAATCGTTTCTTTGTCCATAATAATTTCACCAGTCTCATTTTCTAAACAATTTAATATCTTTGGAAGTGTAATTTTTTTCATGTGAGGACACATATTACATGGTTTAACAAAGTCTACATTTGGATTTTCTATCTGGATATTGTCACTCATTGAGCACTCAGTAACCATCATTACTTTTTTTGGTTGATTATCTTTTACATATTTGATCATTCCTGATGTTGATCCTGCAAAATCACTTGCTTCAATAACATCAGGAGGACATTCTGGGTGTGCAATAATTTTAATCCCTGGATTATTTTTTCTAATATCCTCTATTTCTTTTTTATTAAATTGATCATGAACAATACAAATTCCTTTCCACGAAATAATTTCAACATCAGTTTGAGATGCAACATATTTAGCCAAATAATCATCAGGTAAAAATATTACTCTTTTTACACCCAGTGATTTAACAATTTTAACTGCATTAGCAGATGTACAACAAACATCTGTTTCTGCCTTAACCTCAGCTGAAGTGTTCACATAAGAAACAACAGGAACCCCAGGATATTTTTCTTTTAATAATCTAACATCTTTACCTGTAATAGATGATGATAAAGAACAACCAGCATCCATATCAGGAAGAATAACTTTTTTATTAGGGCTCATTAATTTTGCAGTTTCTGCCATGAAATGTACCCCAGCCATTAAAATAATATCAGCTGAAGTTTTTGAGGCTTCAATTGCTAATGCAAGAGAGTCCGCAGAAAAATCTGCAACTCCATGATAAATTTCTGGAGTTTGATAATTGTGAGCTAAAATTACAGCATTCTTCTCTTTTTTTAATTTATTAATTTTATGAATGTATGGAGCATGCACATACCATTCAATTTCAGGCATAACCTTAGAAATTTTTTGATAAATAGGATCTGTTGCTTTACGCACTTCTTGTGTAAATTCCATGAGGATTTTTACCAATTTGAATCATGATTGTCATTCATTTATTATGGGACATATCGCGGTCGTGCTGAAATTGGTAGACAGGCACGGTTGAGGGCCGTGTGGACCTAGTCCATGAGAGTTCGAGTCTCTCCGACCGCACCAAAGTGAATTTTATATAGGAGTTTTTGATGGATAAATTACTTTCAGTAATATTTATGATTGGAGTTTTGCTTTTAGTTCTTCCTAGCTTTTTACAATCAAATTCTAAATTAAAGCAATTTCTTAAAAATCTCAGTATTTGGATTATTATAGTCTTTATAATTTTAATGATTGTTTATTTGTTTTAATAAGAAAATTAGTTTTTTATCCAATCAGGTTTATTAATATTTATTGAAGCGTCTTCAGTTTTAAAATTAGCTTTTTCATTAAAGTTTTCGTTTAAGTATTTTACTAAAGCAAAAGGGTAGTCACTATCAATTAAAACCTTACCTATTTCTATTTCATTATTATAAATACTTTCGCCTTCATGTAGTTTTCCACTAATTACATTTATTGGAAATAATCTTTTTGAAAGCTTGTTCTTTAATTTGATTCGCGCTGTATTTTCCTGACCAACATAACAGCCCTTTTTGAAATCAATTCCATTTAATTCTTCAAAGTTACACTCAATACCAAACAATTTGTCTTTCAATTTATTTAAATCTTTTGGAACTATTCCCAATTTATGACTCAATGAATAATATTCTTTAAGATTAGCATCATGAAGATCTAGTTTTTTTAAAGATAAATAAAGTTTTTCTAAATTAATTATTAATCTGGCACCTAAATCTTTATTTCTTGGATCTAAAATAATTGGATCTTCCCTGTATTTAATTGTAAATCCAGGTTCATCTTTTGCTTGATCAAAAGTTAAGAATTTTTCATTAGAAAATGCTGCTACAACAAATTCATTACTTAAATTGAGAATTTCAACTTTTGATCTAAGTTTATACATGGATAATTGTTTGAATAACTCTTCTGCCTGAGTTTTTTCACAATCTAAAAGATATCCAGACTTATGTTTTAAGATTATAAATTCATATAAAAATTTACCTTGGGGTGTAAGTAATGAACTAAAACAACTATTTACATCACTTACTTTGTTTATGTCGTTACTAATGAGATTTTGAAGAAACTCTTTTGCATCTTCTCCGTTAATGTAAAGAATTGCTCTGTCATCTAAAATATATACGTTTTTGATATTCATAATTGATTAATTATAGAATGTAATATAATAACAATCTCTCAAAATGTTAGATCTTATAATTAAAAACGGACAATGTTACATCGATGGTGAGTTAAAAGATGTAGATGTTGCTATAAAAGATAGAAAAATTCAACAGATTGGACAAATTTCAGAGGAAGCAAAAGAGACAATTAATGCAGAAGGCCATACAGTATTACCTGGCTGCATAGATACCCAAACACATTTTAGAGAACCAGGATCTACAGATACTGAGGATCTTCATTCAGGGAGTAGAGCAGCAATTGTAGGTGGCATTACAAGTGTATTTGAAATGCCAAACACTAATCCCCCAACTTCCAATATGAAAGAATTTCAAAGAAAATTAGATCTCGCTAAAAATAGAATGTATTCCAATTATGCTTTTTACTTTGGAGCAACAGCAGACAATGCGGATGATTTAGCAAGTCTAGAGGGTTTAGAAGGTTGCTGTGGAATTAAGCTTTTTGCAGGTTCTTCGACTGGTAATTTATTAGTTGCTGAAGAAGACGATATAGATAAAGTTTTTCAAAATGCTTCAAAAGTCGTAGCAGTTCATTCTGAAGATGAGGCAATTTTAAAAAATAATAAGAAATTGATTAAAGAAGGAGATGTACACACTCACCCTGTATGGAGAAGTGCAGAATGTGCGATAGCATCTACTAGAAGAATTGTTCGAATTGCAGAAAAGTACAACAAAAAAGCTCATGTGCTTCATATTACTACAAAAGAAGAAATTGACTTTCTTTCTCAACATAAAGGTAACATTACATTTGAGATTACCCCACAGCATTTAACTCTTTATGCTCCAGATTGTTATGACAAGCTAGGAACTTATGCTCAGATGAATCCACCATTAAGAGATAAATCTCATTATGATAGATTATGGTATGGTGTTAGGAATAACTTCAATGATACTATTGGATCTGATCATGCTCCTCATTTAAAAGAAAATAAAAATAAAGTATATCCAAATACCCCTTCGGGAATGCCAGGAGTTCAAACTTTAATGCCCGTAATGTTAAATCACATAAATGATGGAAAATTATCTCTTAACCAATTGATGAACTTTGTTTGTGAAAATCCAGTAAAGATTTTTGGAATTAAAAACAAAGGATTTATTAAAGAAGGATACGATGCAGACTTTACAATTGTGGATATGAACAAAATTATAGAGATTAAAAACGAAAATATAGAAAGTAAATGTAAGTGGTCACCATTTAATGGATTTAAATTTAAAGGAACACCAACTCATACAATTATTGCTGGTAAAATTAAAATGCAAGATGGCAAAATTTTAGGTGATCCTGATGGAACACCTTTGCAATTCAGCTAAGCTTTGCAGTAAAACTATTTACTAAAATTATACCTATCACGATTAAGAATAATCCTAATATCGTTTGCCAAGTCAAAGTTTGTTTAAAAAATATATAGCCAAAAATTGCAATTGTAAAAATTCCAAGACCACTCCATGTTGCATACATAATAGCGATAGGAATCTTATCTGCTACAAAAGTTAAAAGATAGAATGCACAAAGATAAAAGAATGCAAGAGCAACTGTTGGGATTAGTTTTGTAAAATTTTGAGTTACAGGTAATAACATTGTACCAGCAACCTCAAAAAATACTGCTCCTGCAAGAAGTAAATATGTTTTAAACATTGTTTAAAATTTTGTGTTGTATTAAATCTTCCTTTATTTCTGTTAATATTGCTGGATCATCAATTGTAGGAGGTACTTTATATTCCACATTATCAGCAATTTTTCTAATTGTTCCTCTTAAAATTTTACCTGATCTTGTTTTTGGCAATCTTTTAATGACAATCACTACTTTAAATGCAGCAACTGGTCCAATTTTATCTCTTACCATTTGCACACATTCTCTGGATATAGTGTCATTATCTTTATCAACACCAGATTTTAAAACTACTAGACCAATAGGCAATTGACCTTTTAATTTATCTGCAATTCCAATTACTGCACATTCTGCAACAGATTGATGTTCTGATAAAACTTCTTCAATAGCACCTGTAGATAATCTGTGGCCCGCCACATTTATGATGTCATCGGTTCTAGACATTATCCAAATATAACCATCTTCGTCGATGTGTCCCGCGTCATAAGTTTGGTAATATCCCTCGTAATTAGACATATAGTTTTCTTTATACCGTTCGTCAGCATTCCATAATGTTGGGAATGTTCCTGGTGGTAAAGGTAGTTTTACAACAATATCTCCCATTTCATTGGGTTTTGCTAATGATTGATCCGGCTTAATGATTTTTACATCATAACCAGGTACAGCTTTACAGGCTGAACCATATTTTGTTTCCATCATTTCAATTCCAGTACAATTTGAGCTAATTGCCCAACTAGTCTCCGTTTGCCACCAATGATCAATAACTGGAACTTTAAGTAAATTTTCAGCCCACTTTATAGTATCTGGATCAGCTCTCTCTCCAGCAAGAAATAAGCTTTCAAAACTGCTTAGATCATATTTTGAGAAAAATTTGCCTTCAGGATCTTCTTTCTTTATCGCTCTAAAAGCTGTTGGAGCTGTAAAAAGAGATTTTACTTTATAATCTGAAATGATTTTCCAAAATGCTCCTGCATCTGGTGTTCCAACAGGCTTACCTTCAAACAAAACTGTAGTGCATCCCTTAAATAAAGGAGCATAAACAATATAAGAGTGTCCAACAATCCAACCAATGTCGCTCGCAGACCACCAAATGTCGTCTGTATCAATGTTGTAGATATTTTTCATTGTCCATTTGAGAGCAACAACGTGCCCCCCGATATCTCTGACTATCCCTTTTGGAGTTCCAGTAGTACCTGATGTATATAAAATATAGGCAAACTCATTTGAGTTCATTTCAACACAGTCTGCATTTTTAGCATCAGAGACAACCTCTTGCCAACTGACCTCGTTAGGCACATTCAGTTTTACCTCATTTCCTGGTCTTTGGAACAAAATTATCTTTTCAATTTTATGATTGGCTATTTTTATAGCCTCATCAACAAGAGGTTTATACTCAACAGTTCTACCGGGCTCAAAGCCACATGAAGCGGTCACTAATATTTTTGCTTTACTATCATCTATTCTACTTGCAAGCTCATTTGATGCAAAACCACCAAATACAACAGAGTGAATTGCACCGATTCTTGCACAAGCAAGCATTGCAACTACTGCCTCAGGGATCATTGGCATGTAAATAATCACTCGATCACCTTTATTAGCACCTTGAGCTTTCAATGCCCCTGCAAATTTAGAGACCTTCGATCTTAATTCCTCAAAAGTGAACTGACTTTTGTTACCTGTAATAGGACTATCGTAGATTAATGCTGTTTTTTGTCCTCTTCCTTGATCAATGTGAATGTCTAAAGCGTTATAACAGGTATTTGTGACCCCATCTTCGAACCATTTATAGAAAGGTGGGTTAGATTTATTCAAAATTTTTGATGGTTTTTTAAACCAAAAGATATCGTCAGATGCTTCTTGCCAAAATTTTTCAGGATTTTTAAGAGAATTTTCGTAAATTTGATTAAATCTAGAAGACATAAAAATTTGATTCGAATTCCTTATTTTTTTTGATTTTTAACTTATAAATTGTATTTAATTTTAAAAATTAAGTAAAATCAATGCTTATTAATGACAATTAAGTCTTCATAAAACTATTTTAATTTGCTATCTAACCACGAAATTGGCTTAAGGTAACTTAAGTCTAGTTTATATAAACTAAAATAAAAACTAACGAAGAGGGAGTTTTTTATGAAAAAACTTAAACTGTTTGCTTTGGCAGCTATGGCCTTGATAGGTTTTTCAGGTATAGCTATTGCAGCAGACGCAACGATGTTGATGCAAGATGACTTCGTAGGAATTTCATTCTGGGTTATCTCTATGGGAATGTTAGCAGCTACTGCTTTCTTTTTCATGGAAGCAGGCAATGTCGCATCAGGCTGGAGAACATCAGTTATTGTTGCTGGTCTAGTAACTGGTATTGCATTCATACACTACATGTACATGAGAGAAGTATGGGTTGCTACTGGAGACTCACCAACTGTTTACAGATACATTGACTGGTTAATCACTGTGCCACTACAGATGGTAGAATTCTATTTAATTCTAGCAGCTATTGGTAAAGCAAATTCTGGAATGTTCTGGAGATTATTAATTGGTTCATTAGTAATGCTAATCGGTGGATACTTAGGTGAAGCAGGATATATCAATGCTACACTTGGTTTCATCATCGGTATGGCAGGTTGGGTATACATTCTTTATGAAGTATTCTCAGGTGAAGCTGGTAAAGCTGCAGCAAAAAGTGGTAACAAGGCTCTTGTAACCGCTTTTGGTGCAATGAGAATGATCGTTACAGTAGGTTGGGCAATTTACCCATTAGGTTATGTATTTGGTTACTTAACTGGTGGTGTAGACGCTAACTCACTAAACGTTGTTTACAACTTAGCTGACTTCATTAACAAAATTGCATTTGGTCTAGTAATCTGGGCTGCTGCAACTAGTTCTGCGGGAAGAAGAGCTAAGTAATTTAGCTAAATTTTAAATTAAGGGCAGGTACAATTTTGTACTTGCCCTTTTTTTTACCTTCATTAAAATTATGTATAATAACTATACATAATTTTTATATATGGATGTTAAATTAGAAAAATGGCACAAATGCCATGTTGATAAAGAAGTTCTTAAAGAGCTTTCTAAGAAATCAGATATAAAAGGACTTCAACATGTTTTGGTTTTTTTTGGGCTATTACTGATAACAGGAATTTTTGCATATCAAACCTGGGGTACATGGTGGTCGGTATTTTGGTTTTTAGTTTATGGAAATATTTATTCATTCTCTAATCCATTATGGCATGAGACAGGTCACAAAACGGCATTTCAATCAAAATTCTTAAATGAATTTTTTTATTACATCTCTTCTTACATGGCTAATTTTGAACCCACTAGATGGAGATACACACACTTTATTCATCATGGAAACACTTATTCAACAGAAAATCCATTTGATCATGAAATTGAATATGGAAATGATTTAAAAGAAACACCAAAAAGATTAATTATAAATATTATTCCATTTTTAGATTTAGTTTTCTTTAAAAAACATATTTCGTTTGAAATCATTCAACATGCCCTAGGTATTAAAACAAAAGTTATGCAAGATTGCATTCCAGAAAATGCACAACCAAAATCAATTTTTATTTCAAGAATTTATGTTGCTATTTGGTTATCATTTATTTTATGGTCTATACTCGTTTCTTCTTGGATGCCTTTATTATTTTTTGTGTTACCACAATTTTACGGAAAAACTTTACATAAACTTGTTGCATTCACTCAGCATGCTGGTTTAGCTAGAAATATAAAAGATCATAGAGTTACATCACGAGAAATGTATTTAAACCCAATACTAAGTTTTTTATATTGGAAAATGGAATATCATTTAACTCATCACATGTTTCCAACTGTTCCGTCATATAATCTTGATAAGTTGCACCAACACATAAAAGACCAATTACCAAAGCCAAATGATGGTTTAATTGACGCTTATAAAGAAATTATTCCTGCGTTAATGAAACAAACAGAAGATACAAGCTATTTTATAAAAAAAGAGCTACCTCAAGCTCAAAATATATAAGAATATATTAAGTATGATTTTACTTACTTGTTCAATTTAGATAAGGAACTATATATAATGTATGGCAAAAATTACTTACCACACGCACGATAACAAAACATACACAATCGATGTTCAAAAAGGATTAACTGTAATGGAAGGTGCTGTGCAGAATGATATTCCGGGCATTGATGCAGATTGTGGGGGAGGAATGGCTTGTGCTACTTGCCAAGTTTATGTCAAAGAAGAATGGTTAGATAAGCTTCCAGCAAAAGAGGATGGTGAAGAAGATATGCTTGATATGGCATTTGAACCAAAAAATAATAGCAGGTTGAGTTGTCAATTAATTGTTTCAGATGAGTTGGACGGATTAGAAGTAAGCATTCCCTCTAAGCAAGGTTAAATGAATAAAACAGATGTATTAATTATTGGAGCTGGACCCACAGGTTTGTTTTGTGCTCATCAACTTGGAATTATAGGGTTAAGTTGTGAGATAGTTGATAATCTTGATAAAGCAGGAGGCCAATGTATTGAACTTTACCCTGATAAACCTATTTATGATATTCCTGCAGTACCTGAATGTACTGGGGAAGAATTAACTAATAATCTTTTACAACAAATTAAACCTTTCAATGTAAAATTTCATTTAAATGAAAGAGTAGAACACCTTAAAAAAACTGAAAGTCGATGGCATGTTAAAACGTCAGGTGGAGTTGAATTTGATGTTGCAGCTATCGTTATAGCTGGCGGTGTTGGTTCTTTTGAACCAAGGAAGTTTCCAGTTAAGGAGTGTGAAAAATTTGAGGGTAATTCGTTATTTTATTCAATTAAAGATAAATCAATTTTTAAAGATAAAACTATTTCAATATTTGGTGGAGGAGACTCTGCTTTAGATTGGGCTATTGAATTATCGAACACATCTAAAGTAAATTTAATTCATAGAAGAGATGGTTTTAGTGGTGCTGATTCAAGTGTTCAAAAGGTAAAAGAACTTAATGATCAAGGAAAATTAAATTTATACACAAAATTTCAATTGGACTCAGTGATGGGAGACAAAAACATTGAATTAGTCAAAATAAAACATGATGAAGGAGAAATTAAGGAATTTAAATCTGATTATGTATTAGGTTTTTTTGGTTTAATTATGCAACTTGGTCCTATTTTAGATTGGGGGCTAAATATTGATAAAAAAACTGTTCAGGTAAATACCGAAAATTTTGAAACTAATGTACAAGGAATTTTTGCAATAGGTGATATTTGTTCATACCCAGGAAAATTAAAGTTAATTCTTTCAGGATTTCATGAAGGTGCATTGGCAGCAAGAGGCTGTTTTAAATATGCAAAACCAGACGAGAAATTAAGATTTGAATTCACAACAACTTCCAAAGCTGCACAAGAAAGACTTGGAATTAAAAAATGATAGAACTTTTTTCAGCTAATACTCCTAATGGATGGAAAATAAGTATAATGCTTGAAGAAATTGGTTGTGAGTACAAAGTTACAAAAGTTGATTTAGGTAAAGATGAACAATTCAAACCAGAATTTAAAAAACTAAGTCCTTTTGGAAAAATACCCGTGATCATCGATCATGAGAACAATAAAAGCGTCTTCGAGTCTGGTGCAATATTAATGTACTTGGCAGATAAAAGTGGAAAGCTTTATAATAAAAAAGATAGAATGGTTATCAATCAATGGTTGATGGCTCAAATGGGAACAGTAGGCCCAATGATTGGTCAACATCATCAGTTTCATCACTATAATCCTGGTAAAAGTGAGTTTGGTGAGGAGCGATATTTTAAAATTACCAAAAGAATTTATGGAGAACTTGATGCCAGATTAAAAGAATCTAAGTTTCTTGCAGGTACTGATTATACAATTGCAGATATTGCAACTTGGCCATGGTTGGCAAGACACGAGTGGCATGACATTGGTTTAAAAAATTATCAAAATTTATCCAGGTGGTATGTAGAAATAGCAGGCAGAGAAGCTGTAGTTAAAGGTTATGCTTTTATGGATAAAGAAGCCAAAATCCCGAAACTTTAAAAGTTATCCAAACAATCTGTACAGAGTACTAAGAATTCCATAACCTGAAAACTCAATAGCAACAATTACAATTATAATTAAGATTAATTTTTTGTTCATTTTAAAAATAAATATAACAACAACAGAATCCAGAAGAAAGGATAGTAAAAATAAATATATTTCTTAGCAAAAAGAAAAGATATTGATTTCTGTTTAGATGATTTTTTTCTCATTACTAATCATCTGCATGAACTTTTTCCTCTTTTTCATGCTTTTCTTGTGCTGCAATAGTGTATTTAGCAACTGGTCTTGCCATTAATCTTTTTAATCCAATTGGCTCTGCTGTATCCAGACAGTATCCGTAAGTATCTTCTCTAATTCTTCTTAAAGCTTTATCAATTTCTGATATTAATTTAATTTGTCTGTTAATTGCTTTCATCTCTACATTGCTATCAATATATGAGTTAGCCTGGTCAACAATATCAGCAGAAATATTATTGTCATCCATCCCACCATTATAAAGCGCTTCATTATTTGCTTTGATAAGTTCCTTCTTCCATTCAGTTAGTCTCATTCTGAAAAAGACTTTATGTTTTTCGCACATATATTTTTCAGTATCTTTTGGAACATAAGTTTTTGAAATTTTTACAGGACCCTTAGAGGCAACTTTAGTTACAGTTGATTTTGGTTTGCTTACAACTTTAGTTTTTGGTTTTAATACTTTTTTCTTTGCTTTAGCAGTCTTTGGCATAGCGTAATTTTAATCGCTCGCAGTATATTCAGCAAATTAGGGGTGTCAAGCAAGCTTAATTGATATAAATATTTATAAATGACCATTAATAACAAAAATATTGATAATGTTTTTTATATTTTTGTTACAGCTCATCTAATTTTTTGGACACTGATTCCATCAATTACAAATCATAATTTACCACTTGATACAATCGAAGCTTTAGCTTGGGGAAGTAATTTAGATTGGGGATTTAATAAACATCCACCGATGAGTGCTTTTGTTTCAGAAGTATTTTATCAAATTTTTGGATCAAAAGATTGGGCTTATTATTTATTAAGTCAAATCTTTGTAATTATTTCTTTTTATTATGTTTTTAAATTTTCAAATGAAATATTTAACAACAAATTATTGGGTTTAATTTCTGTTTTACTAATTGAAGCTATTTACTTTTATAATTTCACCACACCTGAATTTAATGTGAATGTATGTCAATTACCCTTCTGGTCTTTAACAGTTTATTATTCCTGGAAAATATATAGTGGCAATGAAATAAAGTTTTCAGATTGTTTTTTAGTAGGTCTTTTTGCAGCTTTTGGTTTTTTATCAAAATATCTATTTATTTATCTATTAGTTTCTATTGATCTTCTATTTATTTATTTAATTTTTTTAAAAAAGGAGAAAAAATTTGATTTTAAATATCTTATTTCTATTGAAGTTTTTTTAGTTGTTTTAGTCCCGCATTTTATATGGCTATATAATAATGATTTTATTACTATTACATATGGATTAGCTAGAACTGGCTTAGAACAATCTAGTTTTATAGATCATATTAAATTTCCAATAATCTTTTTGATAAAACAAATTGGAATATTTGTTCCATTTTCAATTTTATCTTGGCTTTTGGTTAAAAAAATTAAATTGAATTTAAATTTGAAGGATAAAAAATTACTATTTTTGTTAGCAATTAATATTTTACCCATTGTTTTAATGTTTTTAACTTCATTAATTACTGGATCAAAAATTAGAACTATGTGGATGACACCATTCTATTTATTTTTTGGCACATTATTTGTTTATCTCTTCCGAGCGCAAATTAATTTAAAAAAACTAAAACCATTCATGATTGGATTTATATTCTTTTTCTTTTTATCACCGGGACTTTACGCTTATGTTTCAATTTCAAATGACGATAAAAGAACTGATTATATGGGTAAAGAAATTGCAGTGAAAACTCAATATGCTTGGGATCAGCAATTCGAGACATCTATTAATGTAGTTTTGGGAGATGAATGGAATGCTGGAAATTTATCTTATCATTTAAAATCTAGACCTGTTTGGGATGGGTTCGTTGAAAGAGAAAAACTTGATCAATTGAAAGACTATATGTGTCTTGATAGTGTCTGTGTAGGTTCAAGATAGATGAAATACGTAGTTTTAATTCCAATTTATAACGACAGAGAGTCTTTAAAAATACTGGTAGAAAATATTAACTCTCAAATAAAAGATTTAAATCATGAGATATCTGTAGTTGTTATAAATGATGCATCATCCCAACAAATAATTGATACTTATCCAAATTTAGAAAGTATTAGCTCATTTGAAATAATAAATATGAAAGAAAATAGAGGTCACGCAAGATGTATTGCTTCCGGTTTGAAATATATATATGAAAAAAAAGATTTTGATTTTGTAATCCCTATGGATGGTGATGGAGAAGATAGACCTGATGAAATTAAAAATTTTATTCAACTTTCAGAGCAATCAGGTGAAAAGTCAATTACTGGCGAAAGAGTTAAGAGATCTGAGGGTTTATTTTTTCAATTATGTTATCAATTTCACAAGTTCTTAACTTTAGCATTTACAGGACAATCAATTAAATTTGGCAACTTTACTTGTTTATCAAAATCAACTGTAAAGAAACTGTTAGATGAAAAGGCTACCTGGAATAGTTTTTCTGGTTCATTAAAAAAAATAGAAAAAGATTTAATTTCTATTCCATCCATACGAGGCAAAAGATATTTTGAACCATCTCAAATGAGCTTCTTTAATTTGTTAAAACATTCACTTTCAATAATTAGTGTATTCAGAAAAACTGTGCTTATTCGGTCAGCTTTATTTATAATTTTTTATATTTTGCTTATTAAAAGCTACGCCTCAGTAATCACTTCATTGCCATTAGTTTTGTTGTTGATAATGATTTATTCAATTTCTAGTTTAGCTTTGAGAGAAAATATTGAAGAATTTAATAATTGCTTAACAAATGTTCACGATATTGATAAAATTAAATAAAATATGAAAAACTTTTTTAGAAAAGTCGCATATGGAATTGGACCAAATGAAGATATTCCTTCAGATCCATTAAATTGGGCACTTAATCAAGTCGATGAAATTCCGGACTTTTCGTGGAAAGGAAAAATATACTCTGAAAAAGAACTTAGAAAACATTATAGAGATTGGGTTTATGGCGATAGAAAAGTTTTACGAAAAAAATATAAAGACAATAAAACTCTTTATAAAACACACAAAGATATTTTAAGACACAAGACTGGTCAAAAATTCTGGGAGTCTCTAGAAATATCAATCAGACATAATGAAGGTATCAATAGTAACCATCCTGTATTAGCTAAACTTTGGATGTTTTGGGGGAATTTTTTTGCAATTAGCGAAAAAGATTTTTTAGCAAATTATTCAACAGGTGCTTATCAAAGAGAAATAATTCGACCTAATTTAAATCAAACTTTTGAAAAAATGGTTTATGATGTAACAACTTCTTGGGCCATGATCCATCATTTAGATAATAGTGAGAGCGCCGGTCCTAAAAGTGTTACAGCAAGTGAAGATTGGAGAAGAAAAAAAAAAGAACCAGCAACTATAAACGAAAATCATGCTAGAGAATTATTAGAACTTCATACAGTATCCCCTAAAGCTGGCTATACCCAAGAAGATGTAATTCAATTAGCGTATATTATGACTGGCTGGCAACATAGATGGAGTAAAAAAAATCTAGAAACAGGTAATGTCTGGTTTAACTCCGAGTATCATCAAAGAGGTAAAAAAAATGTTTTAGGAAATGAATATAAAAGGGGCAAAAAAGCATTAGCTGTTGTTGTTAAAGATTTAGTAAATCATCCTAACTGTAGAGACTTTGTTGCAGAAAGACTTTGTAGATTTTTAATCACAGACGAACCTACAAAAGAGATGAAGCAGCCAATTATTGATGCCTTTAAAAAATCTGACGGATTTATTCCTGAAATTCATAAAGCAGCAATTAAAGTAGCTTTTGAATACAATGACAAATATAAAAAATTTCAGACACCTGAAAACTGACTTATTCAAGTTGCTAAAATTGCAGATCTAAATTGGCCACCTTCACCAGAATTAATGGATAAATATGAACTTGGTCAAAGACCATTTGATTCACAACGAGAACCTGAGTGGCTATTACAAAATATTGGTAATCATCCTTACAGAGCAAAACAACCAAACGGTTGGTCAGACCATTCTGCTGATTGGATTTCTCCGGAATTATTAATTAGAAGACTGGTGTATGCAAAAGCAAGTTATAATTTTGCTAAAATGGAAAATAATAAAAATTCAGAATATTATGTGAAAATGGTTGAAAATAATTTTGACAACCCAAGCAAAATAATGAAATACTTAAATCAAAAAAATAGATCTGTTGAAAAACATACTCTACTTTTTAACCATCCGGAGTTTTTAAAAGCATGAAGATATCAAGAAGAGATTTTTTAAAAACTACAGCTTTAACCTCACTATATTTTGCTGGTTTTGGAACACCGACCTATGCATCGGGACCAAAGAAAAATTTAGTAATAATTATGCTACGTGGTGGAATGGATGGTTTGTGTGCAATTCCAATAAAAGGTGATAAAAATTTTGAAAAATTAAGAAGTAAAATTAATCTTGAAAGAACATTAAAATTAACATCAGATTTTGATTTACACCCAGCCTTAAAAACATTCAAAAGTCTTTGGGATCAAAACTTAAGTGCTGCAGTCCATGCAACAAATATCCCTTATACAGGTAGATCACACTTTGATGGTCAAAATTTAATGGAGTCGGGTGGTAAAATACCATATCAAGAAAAAACAGGTTGGCTTGGAAGAGGTATGAAAACAGCTGGATTAACAGGGCAAGGATTAGCTTTGGCTCTACCTATGCCTTTATTGATTAGAGGTGTTCCTATGAATAATAATTATTTTCCTGTAGGTCGTAGTTTACCATATCCATCTACGCTAGAATTAATTCAAAAAGCATACAAAGATCATAATGAAAAATTGTTAAGTGAGAATTTAGAAATAATTTTAACAAGAGATTTTAATAATAGATCAAGAGATGACGCTTGGATTTTAGCTTCGAGTGCTGGTACTGAGCTATCAAAACCTAATGGTCCAAAAGTTGCAGTTTTTGAAGTGGATGGTTTTGATACGCATGCAGCTCAAGGAGCAACAGATGGAGCTCATGCAGATTGCCTATCAGATTATGACAATATTGTTAGATCTTTAAAATCTTCAATGTCTGAAGAGGCATTTAATAATACTTTAGTTTTAACACTCACAGAGTTTGGAAGAACAATTAAGCAGAACAGTAGCAATGGAACAGAGCATGGCTATGGTTCAGCCATTCTAATGGCAGGAGGACTTGTTAAAAAAGCACAAGTTCACACGGATTGGCCAGGATTAAAGAAAAAGGAATTATTTGAAGGAAGAGACTTAAATTCTACAATAGACTCCAGAGCGATTTATGCTTCAGCAATGTCTACAGTTTTTGATGTAGATTTTAAGAAAATTACTAAAGAAGTTTTCTGGGGAGAAAATCTACCAAATTTATCTGATAAACTTTTTAAAGTTTAATTTAGCTATTAAAATTGGAAAACTATAAATAGGTTTTTTTTGTGCTAGGATGATGTCATGAATATAAGTCAAAAAAAATTAGAAAAATCTAAAGGCAGATTAGAAATAAAAATAAAAGATCAAAATTTACAAAAACTTTATCAACAAGGATCTTTAAAAGCTTTGATGCCAGATTTTCATGAAAATTTAAAACAATTGATGCTTATCAATACTGCTGGTGGAATTACTTCTGGAGATGAATACGACTACGAATTTGAAATTTATAGTTCGGATCTTTGTATTTCAACACAGGCGGCAGAAAAAATTTATAGTGGGTTTGGTAATCCAGCCAATTTAGAAATTAATTTAAATTTATTAAACAATTCTAGTTTGTTTTGGTTACCTAAAGAATTAATTTTATTTAATAATTGTAACTTAAAACGAAAAATTAATTTTAATTTATCTAAAGATTCAAATTTACTACTTTGTGAAAATATTATTTTTGGACGAACTTCCATGAATGAGGTATTTGAAAAAGGTTATTTTTCAGATTTTTGGAACATTAATATAGATAATAAACTAATTCATACAGAAGCAATAAATACAAATTTATTTGAGAAAAAATATTTGAATAGTTTCTCAACATTAAATAATAATTCTGCAGTTGCGACAATTATTATTGTAGGAAATAAATTTTTAAATAATGTGAATAATCTATCTGAAACTCTAACAAACAATGAAATTACAACTTCCAATTTTTCTCAATGGGATAACAAATTGATCGTAAGGCTTTTATCTAAAGATAGTTATAATCTTAAATTTGCAATTGATAAAATTTTGACTTATTTTTTTGAAGGTTCAAAAATACCTAAAATATGGAATATATAAATGAAACTAACTCCTAGAGAAAAAGATAAACTTCTAATAAGTCTTGCAGCAATTGTTGCTAAAAACAGACTATCAAAAGGTATAAAATTAAATTATCCAGAAGCAATAGCTTTAATAACAGATTTTGTAGTAGAGGGAGCTAGAGAAGGTAAAAGTGTTGCAGAACTGATGGAGGCAGGAGCTCATGTTATTAAAAAAAAGGATTGTATGGAAGGCATTCCAGAAATGGTTAAGGAAGTTCAAGTAGAGGCTACTTTTCCTGATGGAACTAAATTAGTAACAGTGCACAAACCTATTAGGTGATAATTATTATGAAGCCAGGTGAAGTAATTACAAAAAAAGAGGAAATCGACCTAAATAAAGACTCCAAAGTTACTAAGATAAAAATTTCAAATTCCGGAGATAGACCTGTGCAAGTAGGAAGCCATTATCATTTTTTTGAAACAAATGAGTATTTAGTTTTTGATCGAGAATTAGCATATGGAAAGAGATTAAATATTCCTTCAGGAACTGCTGTAAGATTTGAGCCAGGTCAATCTAAAGATGTTGAGCTTATAGAAATTAATGGATCAAAAAAAATATACGGGT
Source organism: uncultured Pelagibacteraceae bacterium (assembly GCA_902541745.1). Classification (GTDB taxonomy): domain Bacteria; phylum Pseudomonadota; class Alphaproteobacteria; order Pelagibacterales; family Pelagibacteraceae; genus Pelagibacter. The sequence goes on from CACBRW010000002.1 coordinate 89,868, forward strand.
TCAATAAGAAAGTTATGGGTAATTTATAATGGCTAAAATTTCTAGAGCAGCTTATGCGGATATGTATGGGCCTACAACAGGAGACAAAGTAAGGCTCGCAGATACTGAATTAATTATTGAGGTTGAAAACGATCTAACAACTTATGGTGAAGAGGTAAAGTTTGGTGGTGGAAAAGTAATTAGAGATGGGATGGGTCAATCTCAAATTAGTAGAAAAAAAGGAGCTGCAGATACAGTTATTACCAACGCTTTAATAGTTGATGTAAATGGAATTTATAAAGCTGATGTTGGTTTAAAGGACGGAAAAATATTTGAAATTGGTAAAGCTGGTAATCCCGACACTCAATCTAAAGTAAATATAATTATTGGTCCAGGAACAGAGATTATTGCAGGTGAAGGAAAAATTTTAACAGCAGGAGGTTTTGATAGTCATATTCATTATATATGTCCCCAACAAATTGATGATGCATTGCACTCAGGTATCACAACTATGCTAGGAGGAGGGACTGGGCCTGCTCATGGAACACTTGCAACAACGTGTACACCCGGACCATGGCACATACAAAGAATGATTCAATCTGCCGATGGTTTTTCTATGAATTTAGCTTTTGCTGGGAAAGGAAATTCTTCATTACCAGAAGGTCTTGAAGAACAAATTCTAGCAGGAGCTTCAGCTTTAAAATTACATGAGGATTGGGGAACCACTCCTGGAGCAATTGATAATTGTTTAAATATTGCTGACAAAAACGATGTGCAAGTAATGATTCATACAGACACTTTAAATGAAAGTGGGTTTGTAGAAAATACTATCAAAGCAATTAACAAAAGAACTATTCATGCTTTTCATACAGAAGGTGCTGGCGGTGGACATGCACCAGATATAATTAAAGTTTGTGGAGAAGAGTATGTTATTCCTTCCTCAACAAATCCAACCAGACCATATACGGTTAATACAATAGAAGAACATTTAGATATGCTAATGGTTTGTCACCATCTTGATAAATCTATTCCAGAGGATGTAGCATTTGCAGAAAGTAGAATAAGAAGAGAAACAATCGCAGCAGAAGATATTCTTCATGATATGGGTGCTTTTTCAATTATTGCTTCAGATAGTCAGGCTATGGGTAGAGTTGGAGAAGTTATAATTAGAACTTGGCAAACAGCACATAAAATGAAAGTTCAAAGAGGAAGTTTACCAGAGGAAAAAGGAGACAATGATAACTTTAGAGTTAAAAGATATTTAGCAAAATATACAATTAATCCTGCAATTGCTCATGGGATTTCAAAACATATTGGAAGTATTGAAAAAAATAAACGTGCAGATTTAGTTTTATGGGACCCAGCATTTTTTGGTGCAAAGCCAGAAATGATACTAATAGGAGGAAGTATAGCCTGTGCACAAATGGGAGACCCAAATGCATCAATTCCAACTCCGCAACCAGTATACACTAGACCAATGTTTTCATCATTTGGAACTTCTTTAGAGAAATCCTCAGTAATTTTCACAAGCAAACTAGCTCTTGAAAAAAATTCTTTAAAAGATGCAAGTATTAGAAAAAACTTATTACCTGTAGAAAACACAAGAGCCATTTCTAAAAAGGATATGATTTTAAACAATAAGTGTCCAAAGATTGAAGTTAATCCTGAAACTTATGAAGTAAAGGCTGATGGTGAGATAATTACCTGTGAACCAGCTAAAGAACTCCCTTTGGCACAAAGATATTTTATGTTTTAGCTTATGGATAATTGTTTTTTAATAGTTAATAAAATTGCCAAAAATAAAGCAAAAGATCACATATCTTTATCTTATGATGAGCGATTTTTAAGAAGAAAAAAACTTGTTTCAGACAATGGTTTTGAATTTTTAGTAAATTTACCAGAGACAAAATCACTTTCAGAAAATCAAGCGTTTAGGCTTCAAAGTGGAAATTTGATTTTAATAAAAAACAAAAAGGAAAGTTTATTAGAAATAAAAGGAAAAAATTTAATGCAACTTATTTGGCATATTGGAAATAGGCATATGCCATGTCAAATTGAAAAAGATAGAATTTTTATACAGTATGATGAAGTAATAAAAAAAATGATATTAAAATTAGGTGGAAAGGTTAAGAAAGTTTTAAGACCTTTTAAACCAGAGGGAGGAGCATATGGAATTGGTAGAACCCATAGCCATAAACACTAAATTAAAAAATAAAAAAGATTTGAAAGAGTCTTTGCAAATTCTTCAAACTTGGTTTTCACCATCATTTCCTATTGGAAGTTTTTCATATTCTCATGGTTTAGAAGCGATGATTAATGATAATTTAATTAAGTCAAAAAAAGATATTTTGGATTATTTAAAATGTATCTTAAAATATGGAACTGGTAGAAATGATATAATTTTAATGAAATATACCTATCAGGGAGAAGAGATAAATGAACTCGCTCTATCACTTTGTCCAAGTAAGGAAAGAAAAATCGAGTCTATTGAAATGGGTAATGCATTTAGAAAAGTTTTAGCTGATAGTTGGGATTTTAAAATTCAGGAAAATACTGCATATCCAATTGCAGTTGCTAAAGCTGCTAAACACTTTGGTATACCTTTAAACTTAACGATAGTATCTTATCTACAATCTTTTGTATCAAACCTAATAAATGTTTGTATTAAACATATACCAATTGGACAAAAAATTGGTCAAGACTGTATAATTGAGAATTATGATTTAATTAGAGAAATAGAAAAAGAAAGTGAAAATTTAAATTTAGAAGACTTAGGTGGAATTTGTTTTAATAGTGATATCTACAGTATCAAGCATGAAAATTTGAAAACACGAATTTATAAGACATGAAAAATATAAATGGACCATTAAAAGTTGGAATAGGTGGACCTGTTGGTGCAGGGAAGACAAGTTTAACAGCTGAATTGTGTAAATTTTTGTCAAAGAAAATTTCTATGGCTGTAATATCAAACGATATTTATACAAAAGAAGATGCAGAATTTTTAATGAAAGTCCAAGCCTTACCTTTAGAGAGAATTAAAGGAGTTGAAACAGGAGGATGTCCACATACGGCAATTCGTGAAGATGCTTCAATTAATATGCTTGCTGTAGAAAATATGAAAAAAAAATTTCCTGATCTTGATTTGATTTTAATTGAGTCTGGTGGAGATAATTTAGCAGCAACTTTTAGTCCTGAATTAGTTGATCTATCTATTTATGTTATTGACGTTGGTATGGGTGGAGATATCCCTAGAAAAGGTGGCCCTGCCATTCAAAAATCAGACTTGTTAATTATTAACAAAACAGATTTAGCTCCTCATGTAGAAGTTAATCTTGAAACCATGAAAGAAGACGTAAAAAAGGCCCGAAATGGCTTACCTTATGTTTTTTGCCAGATGAAAAAGCAAATTGGTGTTGAAGATGTTGCTAAATTCTTATTTTCATCTGGTGGACTATAGAGTTTTGATCTATGCTCTAATTGTTGGCAAGCAATAGAAATCAGCTGTATCAATTTTAGAAGAATACTGTCTTCGCATATTCCACTTCTTATGAACGCCTGCACTTGCAACACTCAAAGTAGATCTTCCGTATCGATGATTAGTATTATCAATTGATCTCATTAAGCTATTTATTTTTTCGTCTTTTTCAGAAGTAAATAAATTTGTTTTATCACTAGCATTCGACAATCCTGTCAGCATCACACCTGCTTTTTGATAACGATAACCATTTTTGAAAATACTTTCTAATATTGAAACTGCAGTTTTAACAGCTTCAATACTGTTGTTTGTTGCAATCGGAAAATCAACCGTCTTTGCATTTGAATAGTAACCAAAGTTTCTTTGGAAAGGACTTGTTCTAACAAATACAGTAATTGCTTTTGCAACTAAAGACTCTGATCTAATTTTTTCAGATGCATTTAAACAATAGTTAGCAACTGCTTCTTTTAATTCTTGGAACGTTTCAATTCTTTTTCCAAATGATCTTGAAACTACACAGCTTTTTCTTTTAGTAGTAGTTGTCTCTAATCCAATACAAGAAATTCCTCTAAGCTCCATTGCAGTTCTTGAACTTAGAACATTTGAAGATTTTTTGATCCAGGTATTAGATTTATTTTTTAATTGTTTAGCATTATAAATTCCATGCTTTTGATAAAACTTTGTAAGTTGTCTTCCAACTCCCCAGACATCATTAATTTCAACTTTTTCTAAAATAGGATCTAGATTTTCTATTCCAATTAAACTTGTCACTCCTGATTGTTTTTTCTTTGCAATATGATTTGCAACTTTGCTTAAAGTTTTTGTATTTGCTATTCCAATACTTGTTGGAATACCTGTCCACTGCAAAACTGTTTCTCTAATTTCTTTTCCAACTTTTTCTACTTCATTGTCAGGAAAGTTTGATAAATCCAAAAAAGCTTCATCAATTGAATAAACTTCTATTTCTGAATTAAATCTTTTAAGAGTTCGCATTACTCTCCTCGATAAATCTCCATATAAAGAATAGTTTGATGAAAAAACTTCAACTTTATTTTTAAGAATAATATCTTTTGCTTTAAAATAGGGTTCGCCCATTTTAATTCCTAAAGCTTTTGCTTCATTTGATCTTGAGATGATACAGCCATCATTATTAGATAGAACGATAACAGGCTTTCTTCTTATTTTGGGATTGAATAAACGCTCACATGAGACATAAAAAGAATTACAATCAATTAATGCTATCTTTTTAGTACGTTGAATGGATGACATAAGTAACAACCCCCCAAATAAAAATATCTTGTTCTTCGTTAATTAAAATTCTGTCAGAAAATTCTTTAGAACCAGAAGTTAAAAATTTTTTATCTCTTTCTTGAACCAAAGTTTTAACCACAAGCTCATCATGAACATTTGCAATCACGGTTGAAAAGTTTTTTGGTTTTAAACTTTTATCAACCACTAATAAGTCACCATCATTAATTCCAACATCGACCATGGATTTACCTTGAACTCTGATGATAAAAGTTGCTGGAACATTTTTTATTAAATGCATGTTCAGATCAATATCTTCTTCAATGTAATCAGTAGCAGGAGAAGGAAAACCAGCGCCTGCTTTATGTAGATAATAAGGGATTGTTAGTTTCATGTTCTTGTTTTGTTCTACTTTATAGACTATTTATACAATACACTCAAGAGGTTGTATTTTGAGTCCGTAATTGAATCAAAAGTGAATCAAAACGTGAACATTGAAAACAACATTTGGTGGACATGTGGATAACTTTTACAATAAGTAGTCTTAAAGTGATTTATAAAAGAAAATTATGATTTGTATTAAAGCAGATATTCCAGAAGAGTTAAACGAAATAGATGATGAATTAAAAGCAGTTTACCATAGCAAAGACACTGCTTGTTTTTTCATATTAAAAACAAGAGAATTAAGAAATAAGTTTATAGAAGAAACCAGGGGAATGAGCAAAAGTGAAAGAGAAAAAGTTTATGAGGTATTTAATAAATAAATCATGAATATTTTAGATTTTGTGATGGTTGGTTCTGATGATCATGAGAAATCAGGTGATTTTTATGATGCTGTCTTTGAACCTTTGAAATTAAAAAGAGTTTTGAAAACACAAAAATATCTTGGTTATGCTCATTCAAGTGATCCAGAGAAAGTCCAATTTTATGTAACACATCCAGTAAATGGAAAAGATGCAACGTTTGGCAATGGAACCCAAATAACTTTATTAGCAGATAACAAAGAAGCTGTTGAAAAATTTTATGAAATTGCAATCTCAAAAGGTGCAACAGATGAGGGGGCACCAGGAATTAGAAAAGATGGAAATTACTATGGATATATTCGAGACTTAGATGGAAATAAGATTGCAGCAAAAAGTAATATAAAATAAACTGGAGAGGTATATGAAATTAAATTGTCATTGTGGAGCAGTTGAAGCAGAGGTTAATGCTATGGTTAACGAATTAGCAAAAATTGTAAGATGTAATTGCTCTATTTGTAAAAGAAAAAATGCAACAATGGGGATGGTTAAAAATGAAGATTTTAAAGTTACTAAAGGACAAGATAAATTAAAACTTTATCAGTATCATACTAAAGTTGCTAACCATTACTTTTGTACTGAATGTGGAATTTACACTCATCACAATCCAAGAAGTGCACCTGCTATGACTGGTTTTAACTTAGGTTGTGTAGATGAAGTTAAAGTAGAAGATTTAAAAGAAGTAGCAAACTTTGATGGTTTAAACCATCCAATGGATCAAGAAAAATAAAAGTCTAATGAAATTATCTGAAGAGTGTTTTAAGAAAGTTAAAAAAGATTGTTTTAAATTTATTAAATCACAAGAAACTTCAACTGAAAAGTTTAGCAACAAACAGGGGATGATCAAAAACTATTTAATCCCAATATGTTTTTGGATTGCAAAAAAAGCAGATAACAAAAAACCTTACTTTGTTGGATTAGCTGGAGGTCAAGGAACAGGCAAAACAACTATTAGCTCCATAATAAAGATAATATTAGAAAATTATTTTAAATTAAAAGTATTCAAGATTTCTATTGATGATTTTTATAAAACTAGAAAAGAAAGAATAGCTTTATCAAAAAAAGTACATCCAATGTTACTTACTAGAGGAGTTCCTGGAACTCATGATATCAATATGATGTTAGATTTCTTTAAAAAATCAAAAAGTAATAAATTCAAAAAAATGAAATTACCTAATTTTAATAAGGCTATAGACGATAGATTTCCCAAAAACAAATGGAACAAAATCAATAAAAGACCAGATGTTATTATTTTTGAAGGATGGTGTGTCGGAGCAAGAGCAGAAAATAATAAGACATTAAAAAAATCTATCAATTCAATGGAAAAAGCAAATGATGGTAAATTAGTTTGGAGAAATTACGTTAATCAACAATTAAAAACTAAGTATAAAAAGTTATATTCTCAGTTAAATTGCATGATTTACTTAAAAGCAAAAAACTTTAGTTTATTACAAAAATGGAGATTAAAGCAGGAACACAAACTATGGTTAAAAACAAAGAAAAAAGGTGGTCACAAAATAATGAGTAAAGGCGATGTAATTAATTTTATGCAAACTTACCAAAGAATTACTCAAAACATGCTCAAAAATATGCCTAAATATGCATCTATAATTTTAAATTTAAACAGTAATCATCAAATTAAAACTGCTGTATATAAATTAAAATGAAAAAAATATTTATAATAGTTATCGTATTAATATTACATTTAAGTAATGCTTTTGCAATTACGCTTTTTGATGCACTAAATCAGACTTACCAAAATAATATCCAATTAAATGCTGAAAGAGAAAACATTAAGGTTTCTGCAGAAGATGTAAATATTTCAAAAGCCGATTATAAACCCTCTTTAACTTTAAGCGGTTCTAAAAGTTTTGAAAATACAAATACTTTAACTAACCAGAGCGGTGGTGATGCAACTATTAATGATGTAGATCCATTTACAACTTCAATTAAATTAGAGCAAACATTGCTTGATTATGGAAGAGATCTTACACTTGAAAAAAATATTACTTCTTTAGATTTAGCTAAAGCACAATTAATTAAAAAAGAGCAAGATATTTTGCATAAAGCAATTGATGCTTTTACAAATCTAATTTTAGCTAGGGAAACTTTAGAAATTAATGGAAAAAATTTAAATTTATTAATTAGACAAGTTGAGACTGATAAAATTAGAAGAGATAGAGGTCAAATTACAAATACAGACTTAGCACAATCAGAATCATCACTAGCAGGAGCACAAGCTCAATTTGCAAAATCAAAAAGTGATTTATTAATTAGTAGATTAAATTATGAACATATTATAGGAAAAATAAGTGATCCAAATCAACTAAAGAAAAATTCAAAAGCAATAGTTAGTATTCCAAAATCTTTAAATGAAGCAATTAATCTTTCAAAACAAAATAATCCAGATATTCAAATTGCAAAATTTGATTTAGCAAAAGCAGAAAAAGAATTAGCAATTTCAGAGACAGACTTGAAACCAACAGCTTCTTTATCTCTTGAAAGATCTTATACTGATGATTTAAGCACTACTTATGCTGAAAGAGAAAAAGATATATTAAAGGCAACTGTTAGCTGGCCTTTCTACTCAGGTGGAAAAAAAAGATCAACTATTTCTAAAAATTCAAATTTAACTACTAGAAAAAGAATGTTATTAGATGATGCCGTAAGAACAAGCGAAACAAATGTTGCAAGTGCATGGTCTAGTTTAGAATCTTCAGAAAGTTTTTTAAATTCAGTTAAGGTTCAAGTCAAAGCAGCTGAAATAGCCAATGAGGGAATAGCAGCAGAATATGAAAGAGGTTCAAGAACTACTTTAGATGTTATTCAATCAAATGCTTTATTACTCTCTGCTCAAATTTCTTTAGCAAGTTCTGAGAAAAATTACCTAATGGCTCAATATAATCTGCTTAAAGCAGTGGGTTTGCTTAATAGCCAATATCTAAAACTTAAGTAATTATTTGATTTTTAGCGGCAAAAAATAAATATATTGCTAATGAGAACAAAATGTGTACATTTATCCCATGATTCGAGTGTTAAAAAATTTAAAAAAAGAGGCAAAAAATGACGAAAAATAACCTAAAAGTAGTTAAATCTACTAAAGATCAAGAAATGGATGTTAAAGAAAAGAACAAAGCGTTAGACGCTGCAATAGCTCAAATTACAGATAACTTTGGAAAAGGCTCTGTAATGAAGCTTGGTGAAAAAAGAGCGATGGATATCGAGTCTGTTTCAACAGGTTCTTTAAGTCTTGATTTAGCTTTAGGAATAGGCGGATTACCAAAAGGAAGAATTATCGAAGTTTACGGACCAGAGTCATCTGGAAAAACAACATTAGCATTACAAGTTGTTGCTGAAGCTCAAAAAGCTGGAGGCATTTGTGCATTCGTTGATGCAGAGCATGCATTAGATCCAGTTTATGCAAAAAAATTAGGAGTAAATACAGAAGAACTTTTAATTTCACAGCCAGACACTGGTGAACAAGCATTAGAAATCGCTGATACACTAGTAAAATCAGGCTCTATTTCAGTAATCGTTATCGACTCTGTTGCAGCTTTAACGCCAAAAGCTGAAATCGAAGGCGAGATGGGAGACCATCACGTTGGTCTTCAATCAAGATTAATGAGTCAGGCTTTAAGAAAATTAACAGGTTCAATTTCAAACACAAACACAATGATGATTTTCATCAACCAAATCAGAATGAAAATTGGAGTTATGTTTGGAAGTCCAGAAACAACATCGGGTGGTAACGCACTTAAGTTTTACTCATCTGTAAGAATGGATATTAGAAGAATTGGTGCAATCAAAGATAAAGATGAAATTATTGGTAACTCTACAAGAGTGAAAGTAGTTAAGAATAAAGTGGCACCACCATTTAAAGTTGTTGAGTTTGACTTGATGTATGGAAGAGGAATTAGCAAGATGGGTGAATTAGTCGATCTTGGTTCTAAAGCAGATATAATTGAAAAATCAGGTGCATGGTATGCTTATAAAGGTGAGAAGATTGGTCAAGGTAGAGAGAACGCTAAGACTTATCTAGCTCAAAATCCTAAAGTTGCTGCAGAAATTGAAATGGCAATTAGAGAAAAAGCAGGTGTGATTTCTAAGAAAATAGAAGGAAATCCAATCGATCCTGAAAAATTGGAAAAAGAAAAGAAAGTAGCTGAAAAAGAAGAAGCTGATAAAGCAGAAGCTACTCCTCCATCTAAAAAGAATTAATAGGTCATCTTTATTAATAAAAGGCGCTTAATTTAAGCGCCTTTTTTCCCTTCAATATCTAGACATAGAATAAAAAAGCTGTATTTTAAAAATATGGCAGACAAAACACTCAATGAAATAAGAAATACTTTTCTAAAATATTTTGAAAAGAACGATCATAAGATTGTGGAGTCAAGTAATTTAGTTCCAAATAATGATCCCACACTGATGTTTGCCAACTCTGGAATGGTCCAGTTTAAGAATGTTTTCACAGGGTTAGAAAAAAGAGATTACGTTAGAGCTACTACATCACAAAAATGTGTAAGGGCAGGTGGTAAGCATAATGATTTAGAAAATGTTGGTTACACACCAAGGCACCACACTTTCTTTGAGATGTTAGGAAATTTTTCTTTTGGTGATTATTTTAAAGAGCAAGCAATTCATTATGCATGGGATTTAATAACTAAAGATTTTGGAATAGATAAAAACAGGCTGTACGTAACAGTATTCCACGAGGATGATGAGGCCTTCAATTTTTGGAAGAAAATAGGGGGTTTTAGCGATGATAGAATAATTAGAATTGCTACATCAGATAATTTTTGGTCAATGGGTGAGACAGGTCCTTGTGGACCGTGTTCTGAAATATTTTTTGATCATGGAGATCATTTACCTGGAGGATTACCAGGCTCTAAAGATGAAGATGGAGATAGATTTATAGAAATTTGGAACCTGGTCTTTATGCAATTTGAACAAGTTACAAAAGATAAAAGAATAAATCTTCCAAAACCATCTGTTGATACAGGAATGGGACTTGAGAGAATTGCAGCTTTATTACAAGGTTCACATGACAACTATGAAACAGATCATTTTAAAAAAATAATTGGTTCTGCATCTGAAATTACAAAAGTTAAATCAGATAAATCTAATTTAGCAAGTTTCAGAGTCATAGCTGACCACTTAAGAGCTAGTTCATTTTTAATTGCTGAAGGTGTTTTACCCTCAAATGAGGGAAGAGGATATGTTCTTCGAAGAATAATGAGAAGAGGGATGAGACATTCTCATTTACTTGGATCAAAGGAACCAGTTTTTTATAATTTGTTTGATACTCTTAAAAATGAAATGTCAGGCAACTATCCAGAGCTAGTTAGAGCCGAGTCTTTAATCAAAGAAACTTTAAAAATGGAAGAAGAAAAATTTTTAGTTCTTTTAGACAGAGGAATAAAAATTTTAAATGATGAAATATCTAAAATAGATAAAGTGTTACCAGGTGAAGTAGCTTTTAAATTATACGATACCTATGGTTTCCCATTAGATCTGACAGAAGATATTTTAAGAAATAAATCTATGTCAATTGATACTGAAAAGTTTCAATCTTTAATGAAGGAAAGTAGAGAACTTGCTAAGAAAAATTGGAAAGGCTCTGGTGATGCAGCTGTTGAAGATATTTGGTTTGGAATAAAAGATAAAATTGAGCCAACTGAATTCTTAGGATACGAGACTAACCAAGCTGAAGGTGTTGTATTATCTCTTTTAAAAGATAATAAAGAAGTTGATCAATTAAAACAAAATGATGAAGGAATGATTATAGTAAATCAAACTCCTTTCTATGGTGAGTCTGGTGGACAAGTTGGTGATACTGGTGAAATAGTATCAAACGATTTTAAATTTGAAGTAACTGATGTACAAAAAAAACTGGGAGATTTATTTGTTCATTACGGAAAGATAAAGAGTGGATCTATAAAATTACAGGAAAATGTAGAGCTAAAAATTGATGTAGAAAGAAGAGATAATACTCGTGCTTATCACTCAGCAACCCATTTATTGCACGAGTCCTTGAGAAGAGTTCTTGGTACTCATGTAACTCAAAAAGGATCTTTAGTAGAGCCAAGTAGATTAAGATTTGATTTCAGTCATATGAAGCCAATTTTGAACGAAGAAATTGACAAAATAGAAGAATTTGTAAACAAAATGGTGTCTAAAAAATCTGATGTAAAAACTAGATTAATGACACCTGATGAGGCAGTTGAAAATGGTGCCTTGGCATTATTTGGTGAAAAATACGGAGATGAAGTAAGAGTTCTTTCGATGGGAGATGAGGATGGTAAGTATTTTTCTACTGAATTATGTGGTGGAACACACGTTAAAAACACTGGTGATATTGGTAAATTTAAGATTGTAAGCCAGTCCTCAATTGCTGCAGGGGTTAGAAGAATTGAGGCTTTGAGGGACAAACAATTAGAGGATTATTTAAAAAATAAAGAGAAATTATCTAACCTATCTGCAAAAAAAGATGAGGAAACAATTAAAGAATTAAGTCAGCAAATTATTAAATTGGGTGGAAAACCAAGTTTAGAAGAAGATGATCAAAAAACTTTAATTAAAAATTTAACTAAACAATTAGAAACTATTTCAGTAAATGCAATTTTAGATAATAAATCTAAAAATATTTTTAAAGATGAAGAAATAAATGGAGTTAAGTTAAGACTTCAAAAAATTGATGGATTACCTACAAAAGAATTAAGAAAACTTGTAGACAAAGGTAAAAAAGATTTAGGTGAAGGTATTGTTGTTGTATTTGCTAATAAAGATGACAAGGTTGGGTTAGCAGTTGGAGTCACTGATAATTTAACCAGCAAGTTTGATGCAGTAAAATTTGTTAAAGTTGGATCTGAAATAATTGGTGGTAAAGGTGGCGGAGGAAGAAAAGACTTTGCTCAAGCTGGTGGACAGGATCAATCAAAAATTGAGGAAGCTTTTGAAAAGCTTAAGAGTTTAATTTAATTTCTTTTTTAAATTACCGTCAATTTCATCTAAAAACTGATTGGTAGTTAAATACTTGCTATCAGGACCAATAAGAATTGCCAAATCTTTTGTCATTGATCCACTTTCCACACATTCAATACAAACTTTTTCTAAAGTTTGTGCAAATTTAATTAGTGCATCATTATTATCTAACTTACCTCTGTGAGCTAATCCTCTAGTCCAAGCAAAAATTGATGCGATTGGGTTTGTTGAAGTTTGTTTTCCTTGTTGATGCATTCTATAATGTCTAGTTACTGTTCCGTGTGCAGCCTCTGCCTCCATTATTTTTCCATCTGGCGTTAACAATGTACTTGTCATTAATCCTAAAGACCCATAACCTTGTGCCATAGTATCTGATTGCACATCTCCATCGTAATTTTTACAAGCCCAAATATATTTACCACTCCACTTCATTGCACATGCAACCATATCATCAATTAATCTATGTTCGTAAGTCAAATTATTTTTTTCAAATTCACTTTTGTATTCTTTGTCAAAAATTTCTTGGAAAATATCTTTAAATCTTCCATCATATTGTTTTAGAATTGTATTTTTAGTAGACATATAAACAGGCCATTTTTTAATTAACCCATAACTGAAACAAGATCTTGCAAAGTCTTCAATAGACTTATCTAAATTATACATTGATAAAGCCACACCAGGACCTGTAAAATTAAATACTTCATATTTAATTTCATCTTTTCCATCCTCTGATGTCCACTTTACTTCCATTTTTCCTTTTCCGGGAACTTTAAAATCTGTTGCTCTGTATTGATCACCAAATGCATGTCTTCCAATAATTACTGGATCTGTCCAAGAAGGAACAAGTTTTGGAATATTTTTACAAATAATTGGCTCTCTAAATACTGTTCCTCCAATTATATTTCTTATGGTTCCGTTTGGAGATCTCCACATTTTTTTTAAATCAAATTCTTCTACTCTTGCTTCATCAGGTGTAATCGTTGCACACTTTATTCCAACACCAATTTTTTTAATAGCATTTGCAGAGTCTATTGTGATCTGATCGTCTGTATTATCTCTACTTTTCATGCCTAAATCGTAATATTCAATACCAAGATCTAAATATGGGAGGATTAATTTATTTTTGATGAACTCCCATATAATACGAGTCATTTCATCGCCATCCAGCTCGACAACTGGGTTTTTTACCTTGATTTTGCTCATTAAATAAAAATTATCTTATTAATTGAATTTGATCGTTTTATATACATATTAATCGAAAATTAGCAAATAGAAGAATATGTTTAGTAAGATATTTCCAAAAATTCACACTGAAGGGTACAAGTTTATAGTTATAGCTGTATTCATAACTATCATTTTTCTAATTATTAATAATTTTTTAGGATTAATAGGAATATTACTGACTGTTTGGGTTTATTATTTTTTTAGAGATCCAGAGAGAACAATTATAGGAGATGATAGTTACCTAGTAAGCCCTGCAGATGGAGAAGTGATCAAAGTTGAAGAGGTAGATGGTCCAAAAGAACTTGGACTAGAAAATAAAAAATTTAAAAAAATAAGCATTTTTATGAATGTCTTTGACTGTCATGTAAATAGAACGCCATGCTCAGGTATTGTTGAAGATATTTTGTACAAACCAGGAAAATTTTTAAATGCATCTTTAGATAAAGCAAGTGAAGATAATGAGAGAAATTATTATAAAATTAAAGATAAGCATGGAAATGATATTGTAGTCGTTCAAATTGCAGGATTAGTTGCAAGAAGAATAGTTTGCGAAACAAATAAAAATCAGGAATTAAATCAAGGTGATAGAATTGGGATGATTAGATTTGGTAGTAGAGCAGACGTTTATTATGAAAATTATGAACCACTAGTTAAAGTTGGTCAAACAGCAATTTCAGGAGAAACACTGCTGGCTAAAAATTAATTTATGGAACAGCCAAAAAACAATTTAAAAATTGTTACAGATAAAAAAACTAACGCAAGAGTGATTTTACCTAACATGCTAACTCTTATTGGGGTTTGTATAGGTTTATCATCAATAAGATTTGCATTGGATGGAAAATTTGAATTTGCAATTATAGCAATTATGTTTGCTGCTCTTATTGATGGATTAGATGGAAGAATAGCAAGACTAATTAAAGGGACATCAAAAGTTGGTAAGGAGTTAGACTCTCTTACAGATATGATAAGTTTTGGAGTAGCTCCAGCATTTATTATGTATTTCTGGAAACTAAATACACTTGGAAGGTTTGGATGGTTATTATGTTTAATATACGTAATTTGTGTTGCATTACGTTTAGCTCGTTTCAATGTAAATACCGGTCAACCACCTTCTTGGAGAGATAATTTTTTTGAAGGGGTTCCATCCCCAGCAGGAGGTATCTTAGTTCTTACTCCATTAATTTTTAGTCTTACAAGCATCGATTTTATAAATATAAATTATGACATTGTTGTTCCAGTCTTTTTTATTGTAACATCTCTATTACTGATCAGTAAATTTCCAAGCTATTCATTTAAAAAAATTGTAATTCAAAGAAAAGCAACCATTTTTCTTTTATTTGGAATAGTTTTATTTTTTGGATTACTACTGATATATCCATTTAACGTTATATCTATTAGCGCAATCATATACCTGGCTATGCTTCCAATCAGTTTTCTTCATTATCAAAAGTTAAAAAAACAAAACGAAGATCAGAATTATAAAGATGAAGATGAGGATCTTGAAGATATTTTGTGATGAAAAAAAATGTCATTGTATCATTAGCTGATTCAAATTATTTCCCTTTATTAAATGAGCTAATAGACTCTATTAAAAGATTTAAAAAGAGCTCTGAATTTGCAATATGTATTTTGGATGCTGGTTTATCAGAGGATCAAAAGACTGAATTATCATCAAAAGTAGATGAAATAAAATCAGCAGAGTGGGATATAAAAGTTCCAGATAGTAAAATTAAAGGGCGTGAATGGTTAAAGAGCCAAGTATCTAGGGCTTTTTTACCCAAATATTTTCCAAGCTATGAAAAATATTTATGGATTGATTGTGATGCTTGGGTCAATGATTGGCAATCAGTTGAGCTTTATTTTAAAGCGTGTGAGAACGGCAAATTAGGAATAACACAAACTATTGGACCAGGTTACAAGATTACTTCTAGAGTAAATTGGGTTTTTGGAAAACTAGCAATTATTAAATCTCAAAATTTTAAACACGCAATAAAATCCAATATTAGTTTAGAAAAAGCTAGAAAGTTAGCCTTTGCTCCTCATATCAATATTGGTGTTTTTTCTTTAGAAAAAAATTCAACGTGTTGGAATTCATGGCAGGAGAACTTAAAGCAAACACTTAAAGGTGGAGAAATATTTGGCTCTGAACAATTAGCAATGAATATGTCTGTTTATGTTGATAATGTCGAAACTGAATTTCTTCCTTTAAACTGCAATTGGATCACTAGTAACCTTTTGCCAAAATTTGATGAGGGTAAAGATACATGGGTAGAGCCTTATTTACCTAACTATAAAATTGGAATTATGCATTTAGCAGCTGGCATCTGGAAAGATAACGAAGATATGAGATTAAACAAGAATATTAAAATAGATATTCAAACTCCAACAGGTAAAGTTTTAAATAAAAGTTTAAGATTTAATAATTAATTGAAAAAAAACAAAATTTCCAAGAACTGGGTTAATAAACAGCGTAGAGATATCTATGTAAGACAGTCCAAAGTGGATGGGTACCGTGCTAGATCAGCTTACAAATTAATTGAAATTGATGAAAAATTTAAAATTTTTAAAGGTGGATTGTCAGTAATTGATATTGGTGCAGCGCCAGGAAGCTGGTCACAATATGCTCTTAAAGCAGCTAAAAGTGGAAAATTAATATCGATAGATATAAAAAAAATGGAGCCCATAGGTAATAGTGTTCAAATCCAAGGAGATTTTACTGAAGAAAAAACTCAAGAAGAAATTAAAAAAAATATAAACGGCAAAGTTGATGTCGTAATGTCTGATATGGCCGTAGATACAACTGGTATTAAAAATATAGATTCAACACAAACTGGGGAACTGTGTAAAGAAGCAATGTTTTTTGCTAAAGATTTAATGAAAGAAAATGGATATTTTATTTCAAAAATTTTTATGGGAGGAACATTTAACGAAATCGTCGCAGAGGGAAAAAAATATTTTAAAGAAGTTAAGGTTTTTAAACCAAAATCTAGCAGAAAAGATTCAAAAGAAAGCTTTATAATTTGTAGAAAAATTCGATAGAGACTTTTAATTTAAAAGGAATCGTATATAAAAGATTATGGTTCCCATAAAAGAAGCGCTTACCTTTGATGATGTTACATTGGCTCCAAAGTATTCAGAAATATTACCTTCTGATGCAGACACTAGTGTATCTTTAACAAAGCATTTGAAACTTAAAATTCCACTTTTATCATCTGCAATGGATACTGTCACAGAGAGCAGAATGGCAATAGCTATAGCTAAAGCTGGTGGTATTGGAGTGATTCACAGAAACCTTGATATAAAAAAACAATTATCAGAGATAAAAAAAGTAAAAAAACAAAAACTAATTGTTGGAGCAGCTGTAGGTGCAGCACCAAATGAATTTATCAGAGCTAAAGAAATAATTAAAGAAGGTGTAGATTTAATTGTAGTAGACACAGCACATGGCCATACAAAGAAAGTTGCCGAAATAATTAAATATATTAAAAAAATAAAAACTAACAAAATTGCTTTGTGCGCAGGAAATATTGCAACATCAGAAGCTGCAAAATTCCTAATAAAGTTAGGAGTAGATATAATTAAAATTGGTATAGGGCCAGGTTCTATTTGTACAACACGATTGGTTGCTGGAATAGGAGTTCCTCAATTAAGCGCAATTTTAGCTGTAAGAAGTGGTTTAAAAAATAAAAATGTAAAAATAATTTCAGATGGTGGGATAAAATATTCTGGAGATTTAGCAAAAGCTTTTGCTGCAGGAGCTGATGCTGTAATGATCGGTTCGTTATTTGCAGGTACTAACGAAACTCCAGGGAAATTAATTAAAAAAAATGGACAGCTTTTCAAAAGTTTTAGAGGCATGGGGTCTGTGGGAGCTATGAATAAAGGCTCAGCTGATAGATACTTTCAAAAAAAACAAAAAGACTCCTCAAAATATGTGCCTGAAGGTGTTGAAGGTTTTGTAAAATATAAAGGAGATGTGGGGAGTATTATTTATAAATTAATTGGTGGATTAAAATCTTCCATGGGTTATCTTGGATCAAAAACAATCATTAAATTAAGAAATAAACCACAATTTGTGAAAATTACAAAAGCTGGATTTTACGAAAGT
The DNA here is from genome assembly GCA_902541745.1 of uncultured Pelagibacteraceae bacterium. GTDB lineage: Bacteria > Pseudomonadota > Alphaproteobacteria > Pelagibacterales > Pelagibacteraceae > Pelagibacter. The sequence continues at coordinate 107,683 of CACBRW010000002.1, forward strand.
ATGGTTCATAATGTAGATGTGGTAAAAAAAGATAGCAAATATTAATGAGCAAATTTTTCAAATTAATAGGATTAATACTTTTAACAGTTTCTTTTAACAGCACGTGTTTTAGTAAAGAAAATTTTTTTAATGAAGCTTTAGAATTGTTTAAAAAAGAAAAATATGAAGATGCGCGTTTTTTATTTGAGAGAAATATTGTTTTTAATCCAAAAGATGCAAATTCATATTTATATTTAGCAAAAATTTATAACCAAGAGGAAAATCAAAGAAAAGAAGAATACAATTTAGAAACAACACTTTTAATTGAGCCTGATAACGAAGAAGCTTTATTAATGTTAATGAAAATTGCTTTAGAAAAATCTAATTATGAAAAAGTTAAAGATCTTTTAGATAAGTTTGTAAAAGTTTGTAAAAATTTATGTGATGAAAACAAAGATATTCAAGAGTCATTAAAAAATATAGAACCTGAAAATAATGAGTCTTGATCAAAATCTTAATAAAATCTTAATAATAGATTTTGGTTCACAATTTACACAATTA
>CACBRW010000003.1 GCA_902541745.1 uncultured Pelagibacteraceae bacterium
TTGAAGTTGAAGTAAAATTTCCAATATTAATGATTTTTCTTTTGATATTAGTTTCATTTACTTTTGCATTATTCGGTTTTTTAATTGGATTGATGAGTTCTAATTTTGAACAAATGTCAATAATTCCTACACTTGTTATAACTCCAATGGTTTTTTTAGGTGGAAGCTTATATTCTTTAGACATGCTACCAGAGTTTTGGCAAATAGTTACATATTTTAATCCAGTAGTATATCTGATCAATGGATTAAGATTTTCATTTTATGGGGTATCAGATTTTAATATATGGATAAGTGTTGGTTTAATGTTAAGCTTTTTGATTATTTGTATAGTGATTGTAACAAGTCTTCTTAAAAAGGGTTATAATATAAAAGCATAAATAATGATTAAATATATACTGCCAGCTATAATTATTTTTTTAATAGTATTGTTCTGGGAGAAAATTACTGAGTTCGTAGAAAAAAAATTCAATATTAAACTCAATTATATTGTCGTTAGTTCCATTATTGCTGCAATAGCGATTATTCTTTTACTCCTAAATTACTAAGATTTATGACCACTTTGGAGTTTTCTAATTTTGAAATTGAGGAAACTGAGGGTGTTTTTACCTTTAAAAATGAAAATACAACAATAGGCTTTGTTAGATTTAATGAAAAAGGTGAGGTAGAGTATATTTTTATTAATCCAATTTTTAGAAAACAAGGGTTAGCAACTAAACTATTACAATTAGTAAAACAAAAAACTGGAAAAGAAATAATACTTCAGGAACCAATTAGCCCTTTAGGATTGAAATTATTAAAATCATTGAATAAATGGAAATAAACTTATTATTTTTTTTCACAGTTGTTCCAGCCATAATTTTATATGGTATTGCAAAATCAGGCCTAGGTGGCTCCATGACTTTAATTTCTGTTCCGTTAATGACAATAGTGATGCCGCTAAATCAAGCTTTAGGAATTATTTTACCGATTTTAATATTTTCAGATTTCATTGCTGTTTATAAATATAGAAAAGAATTTGATTTAGGAACTTTGAAATTAATGGTTCCATTTGCAGCTATTGGTATAATTATTGGATCTTTAACCTTTTCATATTTTTCAGAAGATTTATTAAAATTTATAATTGGAGTAATGGGCTTCTTGTTTGCAGGCCATTATTTCTTTTTCAAAAAAGACAAAGAAAAAAAATCTGAGAAAAACTATTTGAAAGGTGGAATTTGTTCGGTGGTTGCAGGTTTTACAAGTTTTTGTGTTCATGCGGGAGGAACTCCAACTAGCCTTTATTTACTTCCACTTAGAATGAAAAAAGAAATTTATGTAGGTACAAGAATATTTTTTTTCACTTTCGTAAACTTAATTAAACTTCCATTGTACATTAGTTTATCTATGACAAACTTTGAGTCTTTTAAAAAGTCAGTAATATTATTTCCAGTTGCGTTATTAGGAATATTGATTGGATATCAATTACTTAAAATTATTGAAGAAAAATTGTTTTATAATTTTATATATGCTTTAATTTTATTATCGAGCACAAAGCTTTTATATGATTATCTAATATGATTTTTTTACATATACTAAATTTTAAATAAATGTTTAAATTTATTTAAATTATGAAAAAAAAATTTAATCCAAGAATTAAAGCTAGAATAAGAAAAAATAGACAAGTTTTAAGTAAAAATATTGACAACTTTTTTGGTTGGATCAAAGGTGCAAAACTTGTTGAGCTTAAAGAATGCAATACAGATGAAGATCCTGTAAGACCAGAGTTAGATAATAAATTTAGAACAGGATATGGAAGAAAGATTTTTGGAGTAGAATATAAAGGTGAAATTCATGCCGTAATGTGTTTTGCTTACACAAATGAAATTCCAAAAAGTGTTGAAGAGTTAGAAAAACTCAGCACTGATGCATTTCTACAAACTGCTATGCGAGATCAGTCAGGAGGTCAAATAGCAATTGCTTATACTGTATGGTCAAAAAAAAAGGGTGGAGGAAAATTAATAGTAAAAGAGGTATTCAAAAAAATTAAAAAATCCAATCATTTAAATAGATTAGTAACCCTTTCACCTTTAACAGAAATGGCAACAAATTTTCATGAGAGAAATGGTGCTAAATTAATTCAAATTAATGAAACAACACAAAATTTTGAATATAAGATCATGTAATAATGAAAATTATCAAACTTTGTCTTATATTATTTTATACTTTATTTATTTTACCTTATTCTGCAGTTATGGCTTATGAAGAAGCAAATTATGAAGTTGTCTCTAAAAACGAAGTTTATGAAATTAGAAAATATTCTGATCGTTTAGCGGTGGAAACTATGACGTCTGGAATAGATAGTAATTTTAGAAAATTATTTAATTACATTTCAGGCAGAAACGATACTAAAGAAAAAATTAAAATGACAACGCCAGTTACCCAAGTTGAGAAAAATGGAAATATGAGTATGCAATTTTATTTACCCTCTAAATTTAACTCAGAAAATGCACCAAATCCAAGTAGGGAGAATGTAAGAATAGTAAATATTGAAGGAGGATACTACGCGGTATTGAGGTATTCTGGAAGAGCATCAGACGGAAATTTTCTTAAACATAAAGAAATTTTAGAAAAAGAGTTACAAAAAAATAATATATCAATTATAAGCTCACCCATTAGAGCAACCTATGATAGCCCATTTACCCTTCCAATGAACAGAAGAAACGAGGCTATGTTTAAAGTTGAATTAAATTGATGAAATCAAAATTTAAAGCAATGGTGTTATCTTGTATAGATCCAAGATTTCAGCATTTAGTTCATAATCATTTAAAGAAAAAAAAATTAACAGGAAAATACAGTGCTTTTACAATTGCAGGTGCAGCTGTTGGTGTAACACATAATAAATTCAAAAAATGGCATAAAACGTTTTATGATAATTTAGGAACTTCTATTCAATTACATAAAATAGAAAAATTAATTGTCATTAATCATAAAGATTGTGGTGCTGCCAAAATTGCTAATGGAAATAAAGAATTTAGCCCTGTAAATGAAAAAAAAATTCATAGAGAGTCGTTCTCTAAAATTAAAAAACAAATAAAAAAAAGATTTCCAAAATTGAAAGTAGAATTAAATTTTATTTCTTTAGATAGTAAAATTACTAAATTCTAATTATTGATTTCTTATTAGAGGATAAACTTTAGGATTTAGATATTTTAAGTTTGTTAGCAATATTAAAATTAAAGTAACAAAGCCAATTGAAAATCCTAAATAAATTAAAACTTTAAAGTCAAACATCCACACTAGCTCAAAAATATTTTCAATAATAAATTTTGAACCAATCACTGCAAAAAATATTGCAATTAAAATTACAGATTTAAAAATAATTATGAACTCAATTAGCGATGAAATAACTATTTGTTTTTTTGAAAAACCCAAAATTTTAAAGACTAAATTTTGATATTCTTTTACCTTCCCTTGAACCATAATTGCACTCGAAATTACAATTAACCCTATTACAATAGTAACCGCTGAAATTAAAGTAACTGCAATAAATACTTTATTCAAAACAGCTGTAACTTTAGATAAATAATCTGCAATTTTTATCATTGATAAACTTGGCATGATTTCAAGCATTTCAGTTTCATCAAATTTATTTGAATTAAATTTTGCAGTGGCTAAATATTCATGAGGTATATTTTTTGCAAATTGAGGATTAAATAACATTGCAAAGTTGATGCTTAAATCTCGATAATCTACTTCTCTAAAATTAATGACCTCTCCTTCAATTTCTCGTCCATAAACATTTAAAGTAAAAATATCACCTAACTGAATATTAAAATCTTTAGCGACTTTAGCATCTAGAGATATTTGAAGTTGATTTGGGTTTGATAAGTCCCACCATTTACCCTCTAAAATTGGATTATCTTCAGGTATATTTTCCATCCATGAAGATCTTCGTTCGCTACCAATTACCCAGTAACTGTCATTATCTGGTTTAATATAAGTATTAGGATCTACACCATTAATTTTTACAATTCCAGAGGATACCATTGGCACAATTTCTATAGATGCATTTGGATCCATATTTAAAATACCTTGTTCAAATTTCTCTTTTTCACCTTTTTGAATACCGACAAAGAAATAATCAGGTGCAATATCAGGAATAGATTTCGCAATTTCTCTTTGAAAATTTGTACCAACTAAAGCTAATGTTAATAACAAAGTAACCCCTAAGCCAAGAGACATAACTGTAATAGGAGTTATACTTTTTGTTTGTGTAATATTTTTAATTGAAACTTTTAAAGAAATTATCTGACTAGATTTGAATTTTTTTAGAAAAAAAATAATTAATTTTGAAAGTAAGAAAAATACAATTAAACACACAAAAAAGGCAGCAAAGTAACCTAAGCTATAAGAGGGCTGTTCAGATCCAACTGTGAATAATAAAATTAATATAGATAGTAAAATAAAGCTTAGAACAACTGAACCCTTAGAATAAAAAAATTGAAGGTTTTGGAATACGTTTCTAAATAAATTAGAAGCTTTAACTTGATCAATAGAACTAATTGTTGGAATAGAAAAAATTATCAGCACCAATAATCCTACAAAAAATATTTTTAAAAAATTCAGCAACGAAAACACTGAATAAACATTCAATCCTAATCCATCAGATAAATATTTATCTACTATTGGTACAATTAAAAAACTCGATCCATAAGCAACAACAGTGATGATAAATAAAAGTATAAATAACTGCAGATAATATAGTGTTTTAATATTCCCAGAGTAAAAGCCAACTGCTTTTCTTACAGCTATCGACATGTTGTTTTGATTAATAAAAGAAAGCAGAGTATTTGCTATTCCAATACCAGCTATCAACATTGCACTAATAGATACAAGGGATAAAAATTGAGAAAAATTATTTATAATTCTTTTTATTCCACTTGCAGAATTTTCAGGGTATCTAAGTTTAACTTTTTGATCGTCTTTAAAGATTTCTTCAATTCGTTGTTCAATTTCCTCCTGGTTATCATTTTCATTAAACTTTACTTTGTATTCATAGTTTAAAAAGCTTCCAATTCCGTTTAATTTTAAAATTTCTAAAGTTTGTTTTCCTGCTAAAGCCCAATCGCCAAATGCAACAAATCCACTTACATCTGGTACTGATTTAATAATTCCAATTACTGTAAAATTTTGATCTTGAACTTTTACTATTTCATTAATTTTAATATTAAGGGTTTTTGATAAACTTTCATTGATCAGGATAGTATTAGGCTCTTTTTGCATTCTTTCATATGAACCATTTGGCTCATAAACAACATTTCCATATAAAGGATATTTTTCATCCACAGTTTTAATTCTAGTAAATAATGATTTATTTTTTTCTTTGCCAGTAGTTGAAAGCATCGTGCTGAACTCAATTATTTGAGAAACAGTTGCAAATTCTTTTACCTTGTTAACTAGATCTAAATTTCCTTGATTACGATTGTAATCAATCTCTAAATCTCCACCCAAAAGAGCTTTGGCATTATCATTTAGTTCTTTTTTAAGACTATCTTCAATTGTGAAAATAGCACTTAAGATAAATAAACTTATAAATAGTGTAACGATGATACTGGAAATTTTATGATAATTTCTGCTTAAGTCTTTTAAAGCGTATTTAAATACCAAAATAAATTCTGAAGGATTATTTAACTTTTCCATCTTTAATTTTTATTTTTCTTTTAGCCCTGTCAGCAAGTTTAGGGTCATGAGTTACTATGATTAAAGACGAACCTTCTTCTTTTACATATTTAAATAAAATATTTGCAATCATGATAGAATTTTCAGTATCTAAGTTTCCTGTTGGTTCATCTGCTAAGATTAATTCAGGCTTCATTGCAATTGCCCTAGCGATAGCAACTCGTTGCTGTTCACCACCTGATAATTGACTTGGTAAATTATTAAAACGATGTTTTAAACCAAAACGATCTAATAAAATTTTTGCTTCTTTATTTGGATTTTTAAAGTTATTAAGTTCAAGAGTTAAAGCAATATTTTCAACTGCTGTATAATTAGGAATTAAATAAAAAGACTGAAATATTATTCCAATATTTTTCTTTCTTATCTCCGACACTTCGTCTTCACTAAGTCCTGTTATGTCTTGATCATTAAAAATTATTTTACCAGAAGTTGGTTTTTCTAAGCCTCCAATTAACATTATTAAACTTGTTTTCCCTGAGCCACTTTCTCCAACTACTGAAACAGTTTCTTTTTTCTTAATATTTAAATCAATATTCTTTAAAACATTGATACTATCTTTACCAGTTTGGTATTTGAGATTTATTTTTTTTAATTTAAGAAGAGTGTTCATGAATAAAACTATATTTATTAAAATTTTGATATTCTTTCTAGTGCACATAAACGCAAGTGCAATAGAAAAGGTAGTTTTATTCGGTGATAGTTTGATGGCTGGTTATGGATTACCTAAAGAACATCATTTATCAATAGTTTTAGAAAACAATCTTAAGCAAGCTGGGCTAAATATTAAAGTCATTAATGGAAGTGTCTCTGGAAGCACTTCATCAGGGGGGTTAAATAGAGCTGATTGGAGTTTATCAGAGCCAGGTATTGATTTAATTATTTTAGGATTAGGAGCTAATGATATGCTTAGAGGAATCCAGCCAGAGGAAACAAAAGGAAATTTAGAACAAATAATAAAAGTTGCTCAGAATAAAAAAATTAAAATTATTTTAGCTGGAATGGTGGCGCCAGATACACATGGGGAAAAATATAAAAAAGAGTTTGATTCCATTTATCCAAAGTTATCAAAAAAGTATAATTTAGCATTAATCCCATTTCTTCTTGAAGGTGTGGCACTTAATCCAAGTTTAAATCTACAAGACGGTATACACCCTAATAAAGATGGAACAATTAAAGTAAGTGAAACAATAAAAAAAAGTATTATTAATATAATTAATTAAATGAAAATTTTTCTATCAATATTTAGCTTATTATGTTGTTTGAGTTTTGCTCAAGCTCAAAATACAAATATTACACTAAATTCTGATTTGAACTTAAATTGTAAATTTGAAAAAGTAATTTTAAAAAATCCAGACCATAACTTTGAAACTTTCACAAAAGATCAAATTAAAAGAAAAGATATTAATAAGTTAATAATCGAGTCCAAAACACCAGATGTTCTAAATGTTAAAAATTTATCAGAATTTTTTAATGAAATTGATTTAGAAGTTAAAATTTCAAATAAGGATATATTTTTAATTCAAGCATTTGATAAAGAGAGGAATTATTCAGAGTCTGCAGTCTATACTAGAAAAACAGGCGAACTTATTCACGAAATCACAATCAATATAAAACAAGAGGAAAAAGAAAAAGATATTTCTTTTTATAGTTGTAAAAATAATAACAAAGACACTTAAGACCAAAGACTCTAATTATAATATTTGATAATATGTAATTATGAAAAAGTTATTATTAGTATTTTTGTTTTATTTATTTTCACAGGTTAGCTCTTTAGCAAACGAAAGAGACACTAGATTGAACCAATTGTTTAATGAGTTAAAAGCAAATAAATCAAAAGTAGCTTTTATAATTGAACAAGAAATTTGGTCATTATGGAGCACCCATCCAACTAATGAAAAACTTACTACAAGATTAGAGGAGGGCTCTCAATTAGTGAGAGATCAAAACTATATAAAGGCAAAAGATGTTTTTACTGAAGTTATTAATCTTGATCAAAATTGGGCTGAAGCTTGGAATAAAAGAGCAACCGTTCTTTATATACTAGGAGAATTTCAAAAATCCCAAGATGATATAGATCAAGTATTAGCCTTAGAAAAAAGACATTTTGGAGCTTTAGCAGGACAGGGTTTAGTAAATATTCAACTTAAAAATTATGAAAAAGCGATTAGAAGTTATGAACAAGCCCAAGAAATTTATCCTGCTATGAGTTCACCAAAAATAATGATTAAGCAAATTGAACAATTAATGAAACAGCAAACAATTTAATGTGTGGAAGATACGTAGTAAAAAACCCTGTAACTAAAACAAATAAATTAGTTAAATCTGCAATTCAGGTTCAGGATAATGAAAACTATAATGCTCATCCATATCAAAAATTGCCTGTGATAAAAAAATATAAAAATGGAAATACTTTAGAAAATCTACAATGGGGTTTAGTTCCAGGATGGGCTAAAGACAAAAATTTTAAAGCTTTAATTAATGCAAGGTTAGAGACCATTGATGAAAAAGTTTCTTTTAAAAAATTGATTAAAAATAATCGATGTGTTGCAGTTGCCGATGGTTTTTATGAATGGAAAAGAGAAGAAAAAGAAAAAACCCCACATTATTTCACTCGTAAAGATACTAACCCTATTTATTTAGCAGGTGTTTTTGAGGAAGATCAATTTTGTCTAATTACAGAAGATGCAAAAGATAATATAAAAGTAATTCATCATCGTCAGCCAGTAATTCTTAACCAAAATGATATTAATCGTTATTTAAATATAGAACTTCAGGGATCAACTTTTTTAAAGGAACGCAAAATCCCTGATCTTATTTTTCATGAAGTTTCAAAAGATGTAAATAAACCAACTAACAATAGCGCTTCATTGGTCCAACCAATTTAAAATGGCGTCAATTTAGTTGTTTATTGATGGTTGTTAATAATAAATAAAATTATAAGATAATGTATGCTTAGTTATATAGTACCTTTTTTAATTTTAATTCTTGTTGTTGTTTTTATTCACGAATATGGACATTACTATTTTGCGAGAAAATATGGGGTAGGTGTTACAGATTTTTCAATTGGTTTTGGTAAAGAATTATTTGGCTGGAATGATAAATCAGGTACAAGATGGAAAATATGTGCAATTCCTCTAGGTGGATATGTAAAATTTTTTGGAGATAGGAATGTATATTCTCAAGCTGATCATCAAGAAATTTTAGAAAAATATAATGAAGAAGAAAGGGAAAAATTATTTATTTTAAAACCCTTGTACCAAAGAGTTTTAATTGTATTTGGCGGTCCTTTAGCTAATTTTTTATTAGCCTTAGTAATTTTTTTTTCAATTTATATTTTCATAGGCAAAGATTTTACTCCTGCAGTTATTAATGAAGTCCAGAAAGATAGTCCGGCAATGATAGGAGGGCTAAAAGCTGAGGATGTAATTTTAGAAATAGACGGTAATGAGGTTAAAAGTATTATGGAGGTTTCTAAGTTTATCACTATGTCAACTGGTAATTTCATAGACTTTAAAATTAAGCGTTCTTATGATGAATTAATTTTAAAAGTTAAACCCAATATTGTCGAAGGTGATGATGGATTGGGAAACAAAATTAATAAAAGAATGGTTGGTATTAAGCTTGGGGCTTACAACAATAAAGTTAACCATGTTAAATTAGGTCCTGCTCAGGCTTTATATCATGCAGGTTATGAAGTTTATTTCGTAAGTGTCTCCTCATTAAAATACATCGGAGCAATGATATTAGGTAAAGCAGACACTTCTCAATTAGGAGGCCCAATTAGAATTGCAAAAATTTCTGGACAAGTTGCAACGTTTGGGATGCTGGCTTTTATTAGCATGATGGCTTATATTTCAATAAGCTTAGGACTTATAAACCTATTTCCAATACCAATGTTAGACGGAGGTCATTTAATGTTTTATGCGTTTGAGAAAGTTTTAGGCCGACCTTTATCTCAAAAAACCCAAGAGGGTTTTTTTCGAATCGGATTGTTTTTGTTGCTATCATTGATGTTTTTCACAACATTTAATGATCTAAAAGACCTAGGTTTATTTAGATGAATTACATTATCAAATCTTAAAATAAGCTAATAAACTCAACATTTATTTGAGTTTTTAACAAGATATTGTGTGTTTTTAAAAACAAAACACTAAAAAAAAGCTTGATTTATCAACGTTTATGATAAGTATGATTATTAACCAACAAAACCGGAGCTAAAATGAACAAAAAACAACTTGTAGCAAAGCTTTCTGGCTCATTAAATTTGAGCAAAGCAGATGCTGAGCGAACTTTTGATACTATTACCAACACTATTTTGGACAGTCTGAAAAATGACGAGCCAGTAAAGATTGCTGGATTTGGTACTTACAAAGTTGCTAAACGAAAAGCGAGAGTTGGAAGAAACCCAAGAACGGGAGAGCAAATACAAATTGCTGCTTCTCAAAAGGTAAAATTCTTACCAGCCAAAGCTTTAAAAGAAGTATTTAATAGATAATATTTTTTTTTAACAGCCCTAACGTTTTAAAACACGTTCAGGGCTGTTTCTATATGCAAAAACTGCATAGCCACTTTTCCTAATCAGCGTTACTTTTAAATTTAATTAAATCTATAAGATATCACTTAACAAGTGGAGGTCTTATGACTAAATTTATAAAAAAAATGTCTGCACCAATTCTTAGTTTGATATTTTTATTAAACATGAGTAGTGCGGGTATGGCAGAGACAACTGTTTCTGCTGAAGTTCAAGCTATATTCAATTCACTATTGTTTTTAATGTGTGGTTTCATGGTCATGTTCATGGCAGCGGGTTTTGCAATGCTAGAATCTGGTATGGTAACTTCCAAAAGTGTTTCTGTAATTTGTGCAAAGAACATTGGTCTTTACTCAATTGCCGGAATTATGTTTTGGTTATTTGGATATAACTTAGCGTATGGTATACCTGAAGGTGGATACATTGGAACATTCACACCTTGGTCTGATGCAAGTTCAGTTGATACTGGATATGCTGATGGGTCTGATTGGTATTTTCAAATGGTTTTTTGTGCAACAACAGTTTCAATTTGTTCAGGTGCAATGGCTGAAAGAGTAAAACTTTGGCCTTTCTTTCTATTTGCAGCTATCTTATCTGGAATTATTTATCCAATCGTTATGGGTTGGCAATGGGGTGGAGGCTGGTTAGCAGAACTAGGCTTCTCTGATTTTGCTGGTTCAACACTAGTTCATTCAACAGGTGGTGCAGCAGCTTTAGCTGGTATTATGTTGTTAGGTGCTAGATATGGAAGATTTGGTAGTAAAGGTGAAGCGAAAGCTATTAGACCTTTTGCTGCTTCTTCAATTCCGCTAGTAACAATTGGTGTTTTCATCTTGTGGTTGGGTTGGTTTGGATTCAATGGTGGATCTCAACTTGCTATAGGAACATTTGACGATGCAGTTGCTGTATCAAGTATTTTTATTAACACTAATCTTGCTGCTGCTGGTGGTGTAATGGCTGCTGCAATAATCACAAGATTAATGTTTGGTAAAACTGATGTTATTCAAATGTTAAACGGAGCAATTGGTGGTCTTGTGGCTGTAACTGCTGAACCATTAGCACCATCGCCTTTAGCAGCTATTTTCATAGGTGCTGTAGGTGGTTTAATCGTTGTATTTGGAACTAAATTACTTTTTAGTTTCAAACTTGACGATGTAGTAGGTGCAATTCCGGCTCACATGTTTGCTGGAATTTGGGGAACATTAGCTGTGCCATTAACAAACACTGATGCATCTTTTAGTGCCCAATTAATTGGTGTGCTATCGATTAACATTTTTGTATTTGTGGTGTCGTACATCGTGTTCTCTGCTATGAAAGCTACTTTTGGAATTCGACTAAGTAAAGAGGCTGAAGCCAAAGGTACTGACGTAACTGAAACAGGAGTAATAGCATACGCAATACGAGACTAATTGTATGCAATACAGAGGCTCTTCGATCTCCATGTCGTTATCTCATTGAAGAGCCTCTAAAAAAAAGAATTAACTATAATCTCTCTCTAGTTAGTTAACTAAAGGCCCCTTAGAAATAAGGGGTCTTTTTTTTTAATTTTTTACAATATTTTGAAGAGTTTCCAGGACTTCTTTAGCATGATCTTTAACTTTAACGTTAGCCCAAACCTTAATTATTTTACCTTTTTTATCGATTAAATATGTTGATCTAATTATTCCCATAAATTCACGGCCCATAAATTTTTTCTTTCCCCAAACTTTATATTTTTTAAGAACTTTTATTTCTTCGTCAGCAAGTAAATCAAATTTAATTTTGTATTTATCTCTAAATTTGCCATGACTTTTTAGACTATCCTTTGAAACTCCATATACTTCACAATCTAACTTTTTAAATTTAGAAAGAAGTTTATTAAAATCATTGGTTTCAAGAGTGCATCCAGGCGTATCATCCTTAGGATAGAAGTACAAAACAACATATTTCCCAATTGAATCCTTTAATGAGTATTTATTATTTGTTGTTGATGGAACAACAAATGCTGGAGCTTTAGAATTAATTTTTAACATAATTTTATAGCAATATAATCTTTTTAAGGTAATTTAAAATAAAAATTATGACAATTAAAACAATTCAAAATTTAGTTTCTGAAGCTATGAATGAAATTAAAACAATTGATGCCGATGAAGCTTATCAAATGGTTCAAAATAAAAATTGTAATCTTATTGATATAAGAGAAAGTAATGAACTAGAAAACACTGGAAGTGTTGAAGGAGCAAGTCATATACCAAGAGGAATGCTTGAAGTATATCTAGATCCTAATAGTCCAATATTTCAAAATGGACAAATAGACAAAAATAAAGAATTCGTTCTATTTTGTGCAGGGGGTGTAAGATCAGCTTTAGCTGTCAAATCTTTAAAAGATATGGGATATCAAAAAGTATCTCATATTTATGGTGGTTTTGGCTCTATAGCTAGTAGTAACTTTAAAATAATTTAATTAGTATCAATTTCTTCTAAAGCATACTCAAGTCTATCTTGTCCCCAAAAAATTTTATTATTAACAATAAAGGTTGGAGTTCCAAAAACTTCTTTTTGAAAAGCATCAGTGGTTAATTTAATCAATTGATCCTTAACAGATTGTTTTTTTATGGATTGAAAAAATTCTTCGCTATCAATATTTAAATCCCTTATTAATTTAGACACATTCTCAATATTTGATAAGTTATGATTATCTTTCCAATAAGCATCAAAAAAACAATTTAAGTAATCGTTTTGCTTATCCTTACTAACACTAATATATCCTCTCATTATATTTAAAGAATTTATTGGAAAATTAGAATTCCATTTAAATTCAATATTATTTTTTTCAGATATCAAATTGCAATCGTTTATATTATTTTTCAATTTATATTTATTAAATGCAGGAGAATCAATTCCAGCTAACTTATGAAGACCACCTAAATAGACTGGTTTGTAATTAAATATGATATTTTTATGTTTAAGAATTTTTTTGTATGCAATATATGCATATGGGCTAATTATATCGAAATAGAAATCTATATGATTACTCATATAAACTAATTCTTTTCGCGTAAAAAATTCTTATTATCCAGTATAAAAACAAACCTATTGGACCAATTAAATAAGTCACAATTAATGGCACAGCCATCAAAACTTTATTTATAGAAAACTTTTGTGAGTCTTTAACAATCCAACCACCAATAAATAAGTTTATTGCTATAAAGTGTGTCCAAAATAACATTATATACAAATGATCTTCAAATAATCTAGATAACTCGTTTAGACCTAAGTAAAGAGAGAAATTTCCATCAAAATCGTAACCAATTAAATAAGATTTATATAAAATGAAGATATAAACACCACTTAATATAAAAAAGGGAAAAATTGATGTTACAAAAATTCTACTCAAATGTGATTGAGGAAACACTATCAAGATAAACCAAAAAGGTAGAACACCAAGGTTGATCCACATGTAAAGTGTCTCAATTGTGAAATAAGTATAAATTTGTTCAATCATTCAGATATATTATATTAAATCTATCCATGATTCCTATAAGAAATAGAAAAAAAACACTTCAAGTAACTGTTGATGAGATGCGTAATTTTGCCTTTGCTTATGTTGAAAAGTATGCTCCTTCAAAACAACAACTCAAAACTTATTTATTAAAAAAATACATGAAACTATCAGCGTCTGATGTAAGAAAAAAAGATGTAAATAAATTAATTGATATTGTTTTGTCCGACTTAGAAAAAAATAGATTTATAAATGATCAATTTTATTCTGAAAGTAAAGCTAAAAGCATGATTCAAAGAGGGAACTCAATTAATAAGATTAGAAATTATCTAATTGGCAAAGGAATTAACGAAACATTTATTAAAGATACAGTCCATAAAATAAAAGAAGATAATTCAGACCAAGATTTTTTTTCTGCAATAAAATTATGTAAAAAGAAAAGAATTGGTCCAGCTAGAGCAGAGGATAATAGAACTTTGTTTTATAAAAAAGATATATCTTTACTTGCAAGAAATGGTTTTGATTTTGAAACATCAAAAAAAGTAATGGATATAGAAAAAAATGAATATCTAAAAATAATAAATCTACTTTGACTTTTTATCTTTTTCTTCTTTTACAAGCAGATTTATTTTATTTCTTATGTAATTTTTTACAAAAACGAATACCAATAATCCAAAAATTGAAACAGAAACAATAATTATTAGTATTATTCTTAATTGTTCATCCATTATAAAATATTTTTATTTTTCAAAATTATACTAGGATTTTTTAAATCTTTTTTACCATACAAAATTTCATTTCCTTCAAAATCACTTACAGTTCCACCCGCATGTTCTAAAATTGCATGACCAGCTGCTATATCCCACTCATATGCCCTAGGTTCGGCAACATAACCATCATATTCACCAGCAGCAACGACACAGAATTTCAAAGAACTTTTCATTCTAATATTTTCTTTTACCCCTAAATCATCATAAATTTTTTGAATTTCAGGTTTTATTTTAGTTGAGTATGAAATAAATTTTAAATTTTCTGATTTCTTGACAGGTAAAGTGCTTAAGTTTGTTTTTTTACCGTTGCTAAGCTCAAAAGCATTACCTTTTTCATATGAGTAAAACATCCTTTTTTTTGCAGGAGCATTTATTAACCCTGCAACAGGTTTATTATTGATTATCAAACCAGCATTAATAGTAAATTCTTCTAAATTATTAATATAATCATAAGTTCCATCAATAGGATCAACAAGCCAGAAATCTTTTAAATTTAGGTTATCTTTATTTTCAGAAGCCTCCTCTGAAATGATAGGTAAACTAGGAGTAACTTCTGAAATTTTTTTTGATATAAATTTGTTTACTTCCAAATCACCATTGCTTACCGGGGTATTATCTGGTTTGATTTTTTTTATTAAACCTTTTTCTCTTAATTGAATAGCCAAATCTCCAGCCTCTAAAAAATTATCAATCAAATTTTCAACAATCTCTTTTAAGTTTACCTTCATTTTCCTAGTTTTTTTAATTCAACGTTTTTTGCGTTAATTACTTTTTTTCCAACATTTTCAAAATTAACTGTCACTTTATCTTTAATTATAGATTGCACTTGCCCAATTCCCCATTCTTTTTTCTGTGGATTAGTGACTTTGTCACCTGGTTCATAATCTAAAATCATTTAATTTAACTTATATTGTAAATAAGTATAAATACCACCTTATGAATAAAGATTTAAATTCTATTGGATTAGATAAAAAACCTTCAGATACTACTATAGTTGTCGCAATGTCGGGTGGAGTAGATTCTTCCACAGTAGCAGGCATAATGAAAAAAGAAGGTTACAATGTAATTGGTATAACACTAAAACTTTATGACGATGGCAAAGAAGTAGCTGCATCAAAACAATGTTGTTCAGGTCAAGACATAATGGACGCTAAACGTGTTGCACATAAGTTAGGTATAGAGCATAAAATTTTATATTACCAAGACAAGTTTAAGCAAGGTGTTATAGATAATTTTGTTGAGAGTTATTTAAAAGGTGAAACTCCAATTCCATGTGTTCAGTGTAATCAAACTGTTAAATTTAAAGATTTATTTGAAGTTTCAAAAGAACTAAAAGCTGATGCATTAGTTACTGGTCATTATGTAAAAAGTATTACAGAAAATAAAACTACAAATATGTATAGAGCCAGAGATGAAAATAGAGACCAAAGTTATTTTTTATTCAATACAACTAGAGAGCAATTAGATTATTTAAGATTTCCATTAGGTGGAATGTTAAAAGATAAAACAAGAGAAATCGCAAAAAATTTAGATTTAAACGTTGCTGATAAACCTGATAGTCAGGACATATGTTTTGTTCCAAATGGTGATTACGCTTCAGTAATACAAAAGTTTAGACCAGACTCCTTTCATAAAGGAAATATAAAAAATTTAGATGGTGATGTAATTGGTGTTCATGATGGAATTATTAATTTTACAATAGGACAAAGAAAAGGAATTAAAATTTCAGATAAAGAAGCCCTTTATGTGTTAAAGATAAATTCGGATAAAAATGAAATAATAGTTGGACCTAAAGAAAAACTTGGAAAAAAAACAATTTCTTTAAAGGAAATAAATTTATTAACTAACAAAGAAGATTTAGATCAAAATTTATTTGTTAAAGTTAGATCTACTGGAAGTCTTCTAGAGGCAAAAGTTGATCTTATAAATGACAATAATGCTAAAGTTAATTTAACAATTCCTGAAGATGGTATTTCACCTGGTCAGGCATGTGTTTTTTATCGAAAAGATCAGTTTGGCCACAAAGTGCTTGGTGGTGGATGGATTAAAGATTAGTAGAAGAATTATTTCTTCTTATTTTTTCTTTTAGCTCTTCTTTTTTTAGACCCTTGTTTTCTTCGGCCTCTATGTTTCTTTGGGTAACTCATTTAGTCCTATTTTAATTTTATTGACGTTTTTCATGGGATATAGCATTGTCTTAATAACATATCAAATTTATTATGGGTAGTTCCTTCAAGACTTTTCTGAAACATACAGCTAAAGATTTTCATAATCAGTCAGTAAATCCTCCTGTGGTTAGAGCTTCTACTATTATTTTTAAATCTATGCAGGATATTAAAAAAACTCAGAATAAATATTTGAAAGATCCAGTGAGTGGAAATTTTGATTATGGTCGACAAGGAACATCCACTACATATGCTTTACAACAAATTTTAAGAAAAATTGAAGAATGTTATAAAGTTTATCTAACCCCTACTGGTTTTGGTGCAATATTTCTTGGTGTGTTAAGTGTTGTGAAACCAGATGATGAAATACTTGTTACAGACTCAGTTTACTCGCCATCAAGACTTTTAACAGAAACATACCTTAAAAAATTTAATATCAGAGCAATATTCTATAATCCAAATGACTTTAATGATCTAAAAAGTAAAATTACAAAAAAAACAAAGCTTATTTTTGTTGAAAATCCTGGAAGCAACACTTTCGAATTTCAAGATTTATATAAAATAGTTGCATTGGCAAAAAAAAATAAAATTTATACAGCCATAGATAACACTTGGGGGACACCTTATTTTCTGAAACCAATAAAGCTAGGTTTTGATATGTCGATTGTCTCTGCAACAAAATATTATTCTGGTCACTCAGATGTAATGGGTGGCAGTTTAGCTATAAGCAAACGAGTTTTTAAATTAGTAGAAGCAACAAGTAAAGTTTCAGGATTAAGATTAGGCCCTGATGATGCGTATTTAATTTTAAGAGGTATTCGAACTCTAGATGTAAGATTGGAAAAACATCAGGAAAATGCACTTAAAGTCTCCAAGTTTTTATCAAAACAGAAAAAAATAATTAAAGTTTTTTATCCATATAAAAAAGGTAGTCAAAATTATAAATTATGGAAAAAATATTATTCAGGTGCATCGGGTTTATTAGGATTTAAAATAAAATCAAAAAATAAGAACTCAGTATTAAAATTTGTTAATTCTTTAAAACTTTTCGGCTATGGATTTAGTTGGGGAGGTTTCGAAAGTTTAGCACTTTATCAAACACACCAAGCACTAGGAAAGAGACAATTTACACATTTGAATAAAGATGAACATATAATAAGAATGCATATTGGACTTGAAGATCCTAAAGACATTATAGATGATATAAAACAAGCATTAAAATTTATTAAATGAGTTCAGAAAGTTTTACTATTAGCAAAAAAGCACTAATCACTTTAATTGCTGCTTCAATAGTTGTAATTATTTCTTTAGGAATAAGACAGACCTTTGGATTGTTTTATTTTGATTTTAATACTGACTTAGATATTACCATTTCTCATTTTGGTTTTGTTATGGGATTACAGTTATTACTTTGGGGAGTATTCAGTCCGTTGTTTGGTGTAATTACTGATAAATACGGAGGAGCTATTGCAATATTCATTGGTTTTGTTTTTTATTTAGTTGGGGTTTTGCTTTTTTATTCTGGCTATAATACTGGAGGTTATTTTACTTTAACTATAGGAGTGATGATTGGAATAGGCTTAGGCTCCACTGCAATAGGTATCCCAGTTTCAGTAGTAGCTAAACATTTTCCAGCATCTAATAGAACTATTGCAACAGGAATTGTTACATGTGCAGGTTCATTTGGATATTTTGTATCTCCTTTACTTGTAAGATATTCCTTAGTTGAAACAGGCTGGGAGAATACTCTTTTATATTTTTCTCTTCTTTTAGGATTAGGATTAGTGGTAGCTTTGTTTGTTAGTACTCCGAAAATACCTGTCGGAGTTAATCAAGATAATAATCAAACAGCAAAAGAGGCGCTAAAAGAGGCATTTGCAAATAAAAGTTTTATTTATCTCATTTTAGGTTTTTTTGTTTGTGGTTGGCATATTGCTTTAGTAGCAACACACATTCCTACGTATATGGCAGACAAAGGTTTGCCTGACTGGACACCTGCAATGGTTTTAGCTTTGATTGGTGTATTTAATATGGCCGGTACGATTACTAGCGGTTATTTAGCAACAAGATATAGTAAGAAAAAAATTTTAAGTGCCATTTATCTATTAAGAGGAGTTTCTATAATTTATTTTATTTTCTTGCCGCCAAGTATATTTAACTCGGTAGTTTTTGGAGTTACTTTTGGTTTTTTATGGTTATCGACTGTTCCTCCAACAAACGGAATCGTTGCACATATATTTGGTACAAAATACGTTGGACTTTTATATGGAATTGTTTTTGTAAGCCATCAAATTGGTTCTTTCCTAGGAGCATATCTAGGTGGTGTATTTTATGAATTGAACGGAAATTTTGATTATGCATGGTACGGATCTATCGCATTATCTATTTTTGCAGGTCTGATACATTTACCTATAGTAGAGAAAGCAATTGAAAGAACTCAGCCAGCATAAGTTAAAATTTAACCCTTATTTAGAGGATCTGTATCAATCAGATAAACCTTTAATTATTTATAAAGTAGAAGATGGCTATAATATTTATACAGATTTTTCAAAAAAGATCATTTTAACAAAAAAAAATATACATAAATTTCTTAATTCGTTAGAGAAAAAAAAATACAAGAGAGAAACAGATTTATATCTTGGATTTTTTGGTTATGAAATTTTATGTAATTTGATTGGTATTAATTTAAAAAACAAAAAAAGGATTAATTTTTATAAAGGGGTTTTTTATAAACCCGAGACAATAATTAAAATTAGAAAAGATATTAAAGTTATATCTAGTAAAAAAAAACATAAATTCAATTATCAATTCAGTAAAACTCAAATATTAAGTCCCTTTAAGATTAATATTTCTTATAAAAAATATAAAAAAATATTTGAATTATTTTCAAAAAAAATAAGACAAGGAGAAACTTATCAAATTAAAATTTGTACAAAATATAAGAATAAATCATTAATTAATCCTATTAATTTTTTTTGGAAATTAATGCGTGTTAACGCGTCCCCAGAGTCATTTATGATAAAAGATAAGGATTACTCTATAGTAAGCTGTTCTCCTGAAACATTAATAGATAAGAAAAAAAACAAAATTATAACAAAACCAATAGCTGGTACTTTTAAGAAAAAATTATTATCCAATAAAAATATAGCTTTAAAATATTTCAAAAATAATGAGAAAGAAACCAAAGAACACAACATGATAGTTGATATGGAAAGAAGTGATTTATCTAAAATTTGTAAACCAGGAAGTGTTAAAATACTCAAAAAAAAATATGTTGAGGAATATAAGCACCTTTTTCATTATGTGACTTCAATTGGTGGAATATTAAATAAAAATATAAAATTGATTGATATCATTAAGGCAATGATGCCAGGAGGATCTGTAATTGGTTGTCCTAAAATTAGAACTTTAGAACTTTTAAACAGACAAGAAAAAGAAAGTAGAAATATTTTTACAGGAAGTTTTGGATTTATTAAATTTAATCAGGATATGAAGTTTAATATAATAATTAGATCTATATTAAATTATAAAAATCAATCAGAGATCTCAGCAGCATCTGGTGTAGTATTGGATAGTTCACCAAAGAAAGAATTTAATGAAAATTATATTAAAGCAAAATCTTTATTGGAGTTATTTAAATGATTTACATTATAGATCATCAAGACTCTTTTACTTGGAATGTTGTTCATCAATTTTCAAAATTTGATAATGTTATTTGTTCAAATTATTACGAGGTAAATAATAAATTACTTGATAAAAGTGATGTGATCGTTTTATCTCCAGGACCTGGATCACCAAAAGATTATCCTACTACTTCCAAAATTTACAAAAAATATAAAGGTAAGAAAAAAATTATTGGTATTTGTCTTGGTTATCAAATGATTTTACATAATGAAGGTGGTAAAATCATACAACAAAAAAAAATTTATCATGGTTTTCAATCCAAGGTAAAAACAAATAATCAAAGTAAAATCTTTAAAAACAATCAACTGTTTAAAGTTGGAAGATATCATTCATTAAAATTAATGGAGCCATTTAAATCGAATTCAATTAAAATAACTATGAGATGTAGCAAAACAAAAATACCAATGGGACTTGAAGATAATCAAAACAAAATATATGGATTTCAATTTCATCCAGAATCTTTTTTAACAGAAAATGGCAACACTCTTATTAAAAAAATCTTATCAGCTTAGTAATCTTAAAGAAGTTACTTTCAAGGATCTTTGGGGGTCTAGAGGTGTTTTTACTACAATGCGAATGGTTGGAAAACCTCCTAAGTTAATACTTTTAAAACCGCATATAGAGAACCTAATAAAATCTACAAAAAAATATCGAATAAGAAAAAAAAATTTAAAAAATATTATTAAAGATTTAATTAATAAAAACACTTTATACAAAGGTTCTGATAATTTATTTCGTATAGCATTAAATAAAAAACTGATATCAGTCTCAATTAGAAAAAGACCAAAACCAAAAAGTAATTTTAATCTTTTATTGTTTAAATATAAACGAGTAGAACCAAACTACAAAAATCTCTATTATAAAAAAATATTGGCAAAATTAAGCAAAGTTGACTCAACTAAATTTGATATTGCTCTAGTGGCAAATGATAAAATTTTAGAAACTGGTACTTCAAATTTAGTTTTTGTGAAAAATGGAAAGATATTTTCACCTAAAAAAAATTGTTATTTTGGAAATACAATTAAATTTATAAGCAAAAAAATTAAAATTAATTTTAAAGATATTTCTATTAAAACAATTTATGATTATGATGAAATAATTCTTATTGGATCTGGTAAGGGAGTAACATCAGTTTCAAAAATAAATGAACTTAAATGGAAGAGAAGAAAGAGTAATTGCTACACTAGGTTAAATAAAATATACAATTCACTTGTTTAAGCATGAAAGATCCAAACAACCCTTGTATATTTTGCAAAATCAGAAATGAAGAGCTGCAATTTGAAAATCAATTGGCTTATTCATCCATAGATAGCTATCCAGTCTCAGAATTACATAGTCTTATCGTTCCTAAAAGACATGTAGAGACATACTTTGAGCTTACTAAAGAAGAAATTCACGCATGTAACGAATTAATTTTAAAAACTAAAGAAAAAATTTTAAAACATGATTCTAGTGTTAAAGGTTTTAATATAGGCACAAATGCAGGAAAATCTGCAGGCCAATCAATAATGCATTGCCACATTCATTTAATTCCAAGAAGAGAAGGGGATGTAGAGAATCCTCAAGGGGGTGTTAGGTCAGTGATTCCCAACAAACAACACTACAAACGTAAACTCTGAGTTGTTATTAAAGACAAATTGACCAATACTTTTGGTTGAACTATATATATTTCTAGAATAGAAAACCTTAAATTAATTCAATTTTATTTTACAAGGGTATTAAAAATGTTTTTAACAAATCCTTTTTCAATTCTAGCCGAAACAGTTCCATCTATAGTAATGCAAGGTTTTGTGTTGTTAATGGTTTTATTAATTGTTGGAGGTACTTTTTTAGACATAATTCATAAAAAGAATGTGAAGTATTTTTTTGAAAACGCCAAAAAAGCAAAAAAAAACGCAACTAAAGAATTATCAACTGGCGAAAGAATAGCAGTTGTTTCAAAAACAATTGCATACGACATCGGGACTACATCAGAACTAGGGGCGGGTAAAAGAAGAGTAGCACACGTTCTTGGTATGTATGGAACTATATTGTTTTGGGTTGGCTCTGTTGTGATGATATTTTGTTATTCATCAGCAAATGCAGAAACTCCGACTATTTGGCCAATGATCTGGCATATTGGCGCTTTGATGACGATCTTGGGCGGATCATGGTTTTGGTTCTTCTTAAGAGTTGATGTTTATTCTGAAGCGCAACCTTGGTACAGAATTATTAAAGCAGATTTATTTGTATTAGCTCTGATTGCAACTTCTTTAACTGGATTTATTTGGTCATATCTTCAAGGTTTAAATTTAGAAGGAAGATGGGATGCAAATTTATTTTTAATATTATTTGTAGTTTCAAACTTAGTTTTGTTTGGAGGAGTTTATTGGTCTAAATTTGCACATATGTTTTATAAACCTGGAGCGGCAATACAAAAGAATTTAGCTGAAGCAGATGGATCTAGAGATAATTTACCACCACCTGCAGATGCACCTGAACAATTTGGTTTGGGTATTAAAAGAGAACAACCTAAACATTATTAATTATGATAGAATTTAAAAAGGAGAGAGAATAATATGTCAACATTTGTATATATGACAAGATGTGATGGCTGTGGTCATTGCGTAGATATTTGCCCATCAGATATAATGCATATCGATGAAAACATCAGACGTGCAAAAAATATAGAACCTAACTTTTGTTGGGAATGTTATTCTTGTGTCAAAGCTTGTCCTAACCACGCCATTGATGTTAGAGGATATGCAGACTTTGCTCCAATGGGACATAGCGTTAGAGTAAGAAGGGAAGAAGAAAAAGGCACAATCTCTTGGAAAATTAAATTCAGAAATGGAACTGAAAAAAACTTTGTATCGCCAATTACAACTAAGCCTTGGGGAAAATTTATTCCTAAATTAGCTGAAGGAGATAAACCTAATCAGGGAGAGATAAATTCACAGAGATTATACACTGAACCAGAAGGTTTAAATATAGATGGAGAGCTTCCAACTGTACCTAAGGATTCGTTCAAAAAAGGAGTTTACTATTAATGGCTAATCACAAAACACATTACGAAGATTGCGATATATTAGTTGTTGGCGGAGGTATGGCTGGAACTGGTGCTACCTTTGAAGCAAGACACTGGGGTAGAGACATGAAAATTGTTTGTGTTGAAAAAGCTAACATTGATAGAAGTGGAGCTGTTGCACAAGGACTTTATGCGATTAACTGTTATATGGGAATGCAATGGGGTGAAAATCAACCAGAAGATCACGTAAGATATGCAAGAAATGATTTAATGGGAATGGTGAGAGAAGATTTAGGTTATGATATGGCACGTCACGTAGACTCCACAGTTCATATGTTTGATGAATGGGGCCTTCCAATGATGAAGAATGAAGAAACTGGAAGATACTTAAGAGAAGGTAAATGGCAGATAATGATTCATGGTGAAAGTTATAAACCGATTGTTGCTGAGGCAGCAAAAAAATCTGCAGATAAAATTTATAACAGAATAATGATTACTCATCTTTTAATGGATGAAGCTCAAGATAACAGAATTGGTGGAGCAGTTGGATTTAATATGAGAACTGGTGATTTCCATGTTTTTAGAGCAAAAGCTGTAATTGTGGCTGCTGGAGGAGCTTCACACATCTTTAAACCAAGAGCGGTTGGAGAAGGAATGGGTAGAACTTGGTATGCTCCATGGAGTAATGGATCTGCATATGCGTTACCTATTGCAGCAGGTGCAAAGATGACTCAAATGGAAAACAGAATTGTATTATGTAGATTTAAAGATGGCTATGGTCCGGTTGGAGCATATTTTCTTCATTTAAAAACATATACACAAAATGCTAACGGTGAAAACTATGAGAAAAAATGGTATGATCAAACTAAAGAGTTAGTTGGAGAATATATTGATCATCATCCAACACCAACTTGTTTGAGAAATCATGCATTTATTCAAGAAGTAGCTGCAGGTGGTGGACCAATTCACATGGTAACTACTGAGGCTTTTCAAGACCCACATTTAGAAACAGTAGGTTGGGAAAATTTCTTAGGAATGACAGTTGGTCAAGCTGTTGTTTGGGCATCTCAAAACATTGATCCAAAATATACAAATCCAGAGTTGACCACATCTGAACCTTATGTAATGGGTTCACATGCTACTTGTTCTGGCGCATGGGTGAGTGGCCCTGAGGATCTATCACCACCAGAATATTTCTGGGGTTATAACAGAATGCTGACTATAAATGGTTTATTTGGTGCAGGAGATACAGTTGGTGGAAGCGCACATAAGTTTTCATCTGGATCTTTTACAGAAGGTAGATTAGCTGCAAAAGCTGCTGTTAAATACATTGAAGACAAAAAAGCCAAAGGGGTTAAAGTTTCAGATAAACAGTGTGAGGATTTCAAAACTGCAGTTTATAAACCACTAGAAAACTACACAGTTGCTAGAAATGAGATCACTGGTGGAACAGTTTCTCCTAGCTATATATCTCCGATTCAAGGTCTTCAAAGATTACAGAAAATCATGGATGAGTACGTGGGTGGAATTACCTCAAATTACATGACTAATGGTAATATGCTAAAAAGAGGACTTGAGTTATTAGATTGGCTACAAGAGGACTTGGAGCATGTTGGAGCTGAAGATTATCACCAGCTAATGAGAGCTTGGGAGTTGAAACATAGAGCTTTGACTTCTCAGTGTGTAACGGAACATACTTTGTTTAGAGAAGAAACTAGATGGCCAGGCTATTATTATAGAGGTGATCATATGAAACTTGATGATGAAAACTGGCATTGTCTAACAGTTTCTAGACGTGACCCTAAAACTGGTAAGTTTAGTATGGAGAAAGTTCCTGTCTACCATATAGTGGATGAGAACGAGAAGAAAAAAGCTTCATAGAAAATAATTTAATTAAAACAAATGAATATTTTATCTAAATCAGATGATGAAATATATGAATTAGCTAAGCCTATTTGGGATAATTTGGTTAAATCATCTAATCTCAAAGATTATGGTGGGTTTACTCGAGATTTCTCTACCCAAATGCTCTTTGGTGCTAACGAAGTAGAGCTTGGTAAACAATGGGCTAATAATAAGTTGATCACTAATCTTAAAGAGACTTTTGAACCTTTCGGTTGCCTTAGAAGAGGAGATTACATAACCGTTCTTATTAAGCAAACAAATAAAGAGATCCCGGGAGAGTTTCTTGGGAGGTTAGTCCTAGGTGTAGAAGACGATACGATTAAAGTTTTTGGAGCCACGATCTATTAGATAAAAGATTATCAAGTTTTTAAATAATTGTTTGACAAATTTCGTTGTGGGTGTATTGACGGATTTAATGTTACTTTCTAACTTAAAAATTATAAACAAACTCTCAAATTTTAAAACCACATTTATTAAAGCAGGAATTATAGTAAGCTTAACAGTTTATTGGGGAGTGATTTTAGTTGGAACTTTTATTACATTTAACTAAGTTGTTTTTTAATAACTTTTGAATTTTTTATGGAAGTATTTTTACCGATAGCTCAAGTTTTTGTTAACCCTATCGAGATACTGTTATTAAGTGCAATTGTTGGAGTACTTTCAGGTTTGTTTGGTGTTGGTGGCGGGTTTTTGATGACACCTTTTCTAATTTTTTTAGGAATACCTCCTGCATACGCAGTTGCTAACGAAGCAAATAATATTTTAGCTACCTCAGTTTCTGGATCTACCACCCATTATTTAAAAAATACTTTAGATTATAAAATGGGTTCAATGATTGTGATTGGAGGTGTTGTTGGAACTTCTTTAGGAATTTACACTTTTACTTATTTTAAAGTTATTGGAAAAATTGATACAGTTATCTCTCTGGCTTACATGTACATATTAGCAATAATTGGAACTTTAATGCTTGTTGAAAGTTTAGGTGAAATAGATAAAGCAAAAAGAAACGTTGTAGTTAAAAAAAAATTACATGTTCATTATTGGATACATGGTCTTCCATTAAGAATGAGATTTCCAAAGTCAAAATTATATGAAAGTATTTTTACACCAATTATAATAGGTCTATTTGTTGGATTTATAGCAGCTATTATGGGAATCGGAGGTGCTTTTATTTTAGTGCCTGCAATGATTTATATAATTAAAATGCCTACTAAATTAGTTCCTGGTACATCTTTATTTGTAACAATTTTTGTAAGTGTGGTTGTTACATTTCTTCATTCATTTAATTATGGATCTATAGATTTATTTCTAGTTCTTATGTTGGTTGTAGGATCTATAATAGGAGTTCAAGTTGGGCAAAAATTAGGAGAAAGAATCGATAGTTCTGGTTTGAGAGCTTTATTAGCTATTTTGTTACTTATAGTAGGAATAGCGATAGCATACGACACATTTTTTGCAGAAAAAATTATAAATGGACAAGCTAAAGTAACTAGCTCAGATTTAAACTTCTTCTCTAAATTTATAATTGATTTTTCAAAAGAGATGCCTTTCTTTTATGGACTATTTACAATTATGTTTGCAATTATTTTAGGTGTTGGAGCTGCTTTTATAAGAAGATTTGTGTCAAACTTCAGAAAAAAATTATTAGTTAAATCTTAATTAAAATAATTTAGGTATAATTCTATAGTTGTAATACAAACCAATCCAACGGTTGTCATACCTATAAAACCAACAACAAAAGGTTTGTAACCCATATTTTTAATTTCTTTTAAGTTGGTGCAAAGTCCTATTGCTGCCATCGCCATTGTTAAAAATATTTTTGAGGACAATTGAATACCCTCAATTGTAACTAACCATTTGTAATTATTTGGGTACATTAGATCACCTAAATTTCTGATTATTATCATTCCTACAAATCCTAATACAAAGTAAGGAAAAATATCTATTATTGAGTATTTCTTTTCTGTAGTTTTTCCTCGATTATAAAGAAATGCAAATAAAGGGATCATGATAATCAGAAAGGTATTTCTTATTAATTTTGTGACTGTTGCTATATTTAAAGTTTCAGGACTATTGAATTGTTGGTCATAAATTAATCCTGCAGCTGCAACTTGAGAGGTTTCGTGGATAGAGGTTCCCAAAAACAATCCAATTAATAATGGCTCACTTTCAAAATAAAAGTTAGCAAAATAAGGATAAATAAGCATCGAAAGTATTCCAAACAATGTAATATTAGCAATTGCATACGAAATCTCATTTTTTTTTGCACCAATAACAGGAGCAGTAGCCATTATTGCAGTAGTTCCACATACAGTACTACCAATTGATATTAAGTAAGCCATTCTTGTTGGAATTTTTAATTTTTTAATTAGAAGTTTAATTACTATCAATACGCTTATTATACAGATTATTATTAATGGAATTGCTATTGCTCCAAATTCTAAAAATTCAAATGGCTTCAATTGAATACCCAAACAAATAATACCCATTTTTAGAATATATTTTTGCGTAAAATCCAATCCTCTTAAAAAACTTTCTCTAATTTTAAAAATATTTCCAAAAAACATCCCTAATAAAATGGCAATCATTGCAGAAGATATTGGGCTTTTTTCATAACCTAATAACTCAATACCGAGAATATTATTGAAACCTTGAGACAGAGTGTAAAGAACGAATGCTAATATAATACCCGGTAATACAACCATGTATTTCTTAAATTTCATGAAAGACTAAAGTTAATTAAGCACTTCTATAAAGTTTAGTCATAACAAATTCTCTATGACCTAAAGCTTCAGCGCAAGTTAATCTACCGTTTGCTACTCTTAGTGTAGTTTTAATTAATTCATCACCTGCTTCAGATAAATTCATTTCTCTTGAAAGAATTTTTGAAACATCACAATCAATATGCTCTCCCATACCTTTTACAGTTAATGGATTAGCTGTTAATTTAACAACAGGTTCGATTGGGTTCCCAACAATATTACCTTGTCCAGTTGGAAATAAATGAATATTGAAACCAGCAGCAGCTTGAAGAGTCACACACTCTGCAGCAGCAGATGATGTGTCCATAAAATATAAACCTTTTCCTTTAGTTGGTTCTTCAGCTGGTTCAAGAACATCAATAAATTTACAATTTCCAATTTTTTGAAAATTACCAAAAGCTTTTTCTTCAATTGTTGTAAGTCCACCAGCTATATTCCCTGCTGTTGGTTGACTTTCAGAAAGATCGTTAGTAGCTTCTTTTAAAATAAAATCATTATAAGAGCTCCAAGTTTTCATAAATTTTTCAGATGCTTCTTTTGTTGCCCCTCTAGTTGCACAAACTTGTTCTGCACCAGTTAATTCAGATGTTTCACCAAAACATAAGTGAACACCTAATGGTTCAAGTTTGTCCATTAAGTTTCCAACAGTTGGGTTTGCAGCTAGACCTGAAGTAGTATCAGACTCTCCACACTTAACTGAGATCCATAAATCACTTAGAGGACATTCTTCTCTTTGTTTTTCTGACGCCCACATTACAAATTCTTGAGCTTTTTTTGATGCTTTCATTGTCGTACCAATATCACCTGTACGCTCAATATGAAATCCTTCAACAGGTTTTCCAGTTTTAGCAATTCCATCTACAATTTTTTTTGTCCATTTAGGTTCAATACCAATGACAATTACTGCTGCAACGTTTGGATTACATCCAGTTCCTATCATTGTTCTAAAATGAAGTTCTAAATCTGCACCAAACTGAAGTCTTCCATAAGAATGAGGAAGAGCGATTGTACCTTTAATGTTATTTGCAACTGCCTCTGCACATGCGTTCGAAATGTCATCAACTGGCAAAATAATTACATGATTTCTTGTTCCAGCTCTACCGTTTTCTCTTTTATAACCTAAAAAGCTCTTTGGGATTTTCATACTATTACCACTTCTTTGTTTTTACATTGTGAACATGTACATGCTCACCTTTTTTGATTGATTTAACGACTTTACCAATATCGTGACCATACTTTAAAATAGTATCGCCCTCTTTAAGGTCAACCATTGCAATTTTATGACCTAAAGGTATTTCATCTATGGATTGAATATTTGTTGAACTGTCGTCTTCCATTATCCAGCAAGCACAGTCTTGTTTTGGAGTGATTTTTTCAGTAACAACTACTCCTACGTTGTCTTTTTTATCATGTATGATTATATCGGTTGCCATATCGTGTCGATTTGTTTGTTTGAAATTCGTAAAAACTTATATATTAATCGCACAAATTAACAAACGAATTTTATAAATAGTATAATTACACTTTAAAGAGGTTCTAGTTTTATGACAAAAATGACAACAGAAGAAGCTTTTGTAAAAGTTTTACAAATGCATGGTATAGAACATGCGTTTGGAATTATCGGTTCAGCCTTTATGCCAATTTCAGATATTTTCCCAGATGCAGGTATTACTTTCTGGGATGTAGCTCATGAAACAAACGGTGGTTTAATTGCTGATGGTTACACAAGAGCTACTGGAAAAATGTCAATGGTTATTGCTCAGAACGGACCTGGAATAACTGGATTAGTTACACCAATTAAAACAGCTTATTGGAATCATACTCCTCTGTTATTAGTTACACCGCAAGCAGCAAACAAAACAATGGGGCAAGGTGGATTTCAAGAAGTTGAACAAATGAATTTATTTAAAGACATGGTTTGTTATCAAGAAGAAGTAAGAGATCCATCTAGAATGGCTGAAGTTCTAAATAGAGTTATAGAAAAAGCTATAAGAGGATCAGCACCAGCACAAATTAATGTTCCAAGAGATTATTG
Source organism: uncultured Pelagibacteraceae bacterium (assembly GCA_902541745.1). Taxonomy (GTDB): domain Bacteria; phylum Pseudomonadota; class Alphaproteobacteria; order Pelagibacterales; family Pelagibacteraceae; genus Pelagibacter. The sequence goes on from CACBRW010000003.1 coordinate 30,059, forward strand.
GTGTCAAGTAATTGACATTGATCTTCCTCCAATTGTAAGACTTGAAAGACAAGGGGGAGGAAATGATGCTGTAGCTAAAGCAGCTGACTTGTTATCTAAATCAAAGTTTCCTGTAATATTATCTGGAGCAGGTGTTGTTATTGGAGGAGCTATAGAAGCCACAAAAAAACTTGCAGAAAAATTAGATTCACCTGTTTGTTCAGGTTACCAACATAATGACAGTTTCCCAGGAAGCCATCCTTTAGCTGTTGGTCCTTTAGGATACAATGGATCAAAAGCTGCAATGGAATTAATTTCAAAAGCTGATGTAGTGCTAGCTTTGGGGACTAGATTAAATCCATTTTCTACTTTACCTGGTTATGGAATTGATTATTGGCCAAAAAACGCAAACATTATTCAAGTTGATATTAATCCTGACAGAATAGGTTTGACTAAAAAAGTTACTGTAGGAATAAGTGGTGATGCAAAATTAGTTGCTGAACAAATTTTAGAAAAATTATCCTCAAACGCCGGTGATACTGACAGACAAGGTAGAAAAGATTTAATTCATCAAACAAAATCAGCTTGGTTGCAAAAACTTTCAAGCTTAGATCATGAAGATGATGATGAAGGAACAGTTTGGAACAAAGAAGCTAGAGAAAGAGATGCAGATAGAATGTCACCAAGACAAGCTTGGAGAGCTATTCAAGCAGGAATGCCTGACGATGTAATTATATCAAGTGATATTGGAAACAATTGCGCAATTGGTAATGCTTATCCTACATTTGAAAAGCCAAGAAAATATTTAGCTCCAGGTTTGTTTGGACCATGTGGTTATGGCTTTCCGTCGATATTAGGTGCTAAAATTGGATGCCCAGACACACCTGTAATAGGTTTTGCTGGTGATGGTGCTTTTGGAATAAGCATGAATGAAATGAGTTCATGTGCAAGAGAAGAATGGCCAGCTATAACAATGGTAATATTTAGAAATTATCAATGGGGAGCAGAAAAAAGGAATACAACTCTTTGGTTTGATAATAATTTTGTTGGAACAGAACTCGATCCAAAGCTAAGTTATGCAAAAGTAGCAGATGCTTGTGGGCTAAAAGGTGTAATAGTTCGTACAATGGAGGATACAACCGCAGCTATCATACAATCTTGTGAAGACCAAAAAAAGGGAATTACGACTTTTATTGAGGTTATACTAAATCAAGAATTAGGTGAACCGTTTAGAAGGGATGCTATGAAAAAACCTGTTAAAATAGCAGGAATTAATAAAAATGATATGAAGCATCAAAAAACTCTAATATAGAAAGATATTAATTTTTTTAAAAGTTAAATAAAATAAATTTAAAGGTAGGCCTGTTGGAAACCATATTTTTGAATATTTTATTATTTATTTTAATTTATTCTTTAGGATATTTTTCTGTTTGTGGGTTTGGAAAGTTTTTTATTAACTCAAAAAATTTAAGTAATAATTTTAATTTTTTTGATCTTCAAATTTTTGGAACCATATTATTACTTATATTATCTTATCTAATTTATTTAACGATCGGGACAAATTTTATAATTAATATTTTTATTTTTTTTTTAGGAATAATATTTTATTTTTTTTATAAAAAAAATTTAAATAAAATAAAAACAGTAAATTTAATTATTTTATTATTTATGGTACTTCCTGTTGTTTTTATTTCTAAAACTCACGAAGATTTCAATACATATCACTATTTTTCAATTTATGAGGTTTTTAATAACAATTTAAGAATTGGAACTTATAATCTAAATGATAGATTTTTTCATTCATCACAATTAATTCATAATCAATCATTATTTATTTTTCCATTTCTTAATTTAAAAATGATACATATGCCCATTATATATATTTATATTTCAACACTTGGTTATTTTTTTTATTTAACTTTTTTAAATAGAAATTCTACCGAGGTTCTTTATTCAATATTTTGTATACTAATTTTATTAATTAAGTTTAATAGATTAAGTGAATTTGGTTATGATTATATTGCTCAATTTTTACTTTTAATAGTATTTCATAAAGTTTATTTTTTAATTGATAACGATTATGAGGCTATAACTTCATCAGTTATATTTTTGTTTAGTGTTTTAGTAAAACCTATTTCTTTATTATTTATGCCTATATTTTTTTACATATTGATAAAAAAGAAAATTCTCTTTTTGTTTAAACGTTATAAAGAGTAGAATTATCACTATATTATCTTTAGTAATAATTTTAATCTCCTCGAGTTTTTTTAAAACAGGATGTCTTTTTTATCCTGTTAATTTTAGCTGTTTCGGTAAGGAACAAATTTTTTGGAGCAAAAAAAATGAAATTAAAGAATATTCAGAAATGGTTAGATTTTGGGCAAAAGCTTACTATACTCAAGATGAAAGTAAATACGAAAAAATAGAGGACAAAAATATTTATAATAATAATTTTAATTGGTTAAAATTTTGGGTTGAAAAGCATTTTTTTTATAAAATTTTTGAATTTTTAATTATTTTATTATTAATTTTTTTAATTTCTTATATTTATTTTACTAAAGAAAAACCAGATATAAGAGAAGGGAACAATAAAAATATTTTTATTTTAATTTTATCCACTTTAAGCATATATTTTTGGCTTATAACTGTTCCACAATTTAGATTTGGTTTTTCTTCAATAATTGTTTTTTGTTTCATATTTTTAAATTTCATATTTAATAAAAAAATAATTTTTAATAAAAAAAAATTTTATCATATTTTATTTATAGGTTTTTTAGTTCTTAATGTTAAAAGCATAAATAGAATTGTTTCTGAATTTCAGAGAGAGGATTTTTATAAATTTAAAAATTTTCCATATTTTAATGAAATTGAAATTAAAAATGATTACAGTAATTTAGATAGATCTAAATTTTTTCATATAGAAATTTTAAAATAAGCTATATTTCAAAATACACTTTAGCAATATAAAGCCGTCTTTAAGTCTGATTTTTTTACCTTCTTTATAACTTCTTCCAAAATAACTTATTCCTACTTCATAAACTCTAGGTTTTAATTTTGAAATTTTTGCAGTTACTTCTGAGTCAAATCCGAATCCTTTTTTCCTTTAAATCAATTTTTTTTATTATATCAGATTTAAAAACTTTATAACATGTAAGCATGTCTGTTAAATTTAAATTAGTAAACATATTAGATAAGAATGTAAGTGATCTGTTTGCTAATGTGTGCCAGAAGAAAAGAACTTTAGCCTCATTACTCTTAAGATACCTTGATCCATAGACCACGTCTGCATAACCATTTTTAATTGGTTGAATTAATTTTTCATATTCATTAGGGTCGTATTCAAGATCCGCATCTTGGACTAGTATTATTTCTCCAGTTGCAGCCTCAATTCCTTTTTTTAAAGAATAGCCTTTGCCGTGATTTGTATCGTTATAGATTATTTTTGAAACTTTGCTTTCTAAATTATTTTTTAAAATATCTTTTGTTCCATCTGTGGAATTATTATCAATAATTATTACTTCAATTTCTATATTCTTTAAATTAAGTATTTTATGAACTAATTTCTCAATTGTATTTTTTTCATTATAACAAGGTATTAAAACTGTGATCATTTGAATTTCATATAGTAATTTCAAATTAAATTACATAAATTTTTGTCTTTATAGTATAATTTTTTTAAATGAATTAATTATATTATTTCTTATTCAGAAATTTTAAGTTAATTATTTTATTGAAAAAATAAAGTATTTGAATTGAAAATAGTAAATGACACTCACTGTATTTGGTTAAAGCAACTTCCTAAAAGAGATAATTTTAGACAAATATCTCAAAATTTAGTTTCAGATTATTTGATAATTGGAGCTGGCTACACAGGATTATCTGCTGCAAGAAAACTTTCAGAAATACATAAAAACAAAAAAATAGTTATAGTAGATGCCCAACTTGCTGGAGAAGGAGCCAGTTCAAGAAATTCTGGATATTTAGTTGACACAACACTAAACGATGGTTTTACTTCAAATAAAGATTTAATAAATTATAAAAAAAAAACTGACATTTATAAATTAGGAATTGAAGCAGTTAAAAAATTTAAAAAGCAGTATCAAGTTGACTGCGATTGGAATGAATGTGGAAAATTTTTTGCATCATCAAAAATAAATGATGTGAAAATATTAGAAAATTTTTCAAAAATTTTATCTAAATTAAATTTTGAAAATAAATTAATTTTTAATAATGACATAACTAAAAATATTGGAACAAACTTTTATAAGATAGCTCTTTATACTAAAGGTGGAATTTTATTGCATCCAGGTAAATTAACAAGAGCAATGATTGACGTTTTACCTGAAAATGTGGATTTGTATGAAAATTCTTCTTTATTAAATTGGGAACATAAAAAAGATTTTATTGAATGCGAATTCAAGAATGCAAAAATAAAAACAAAAAAAATTATATTTGCGACAAATGGTTTTTTAAATAAGTTAGGAATTAAAAAAAACTATAATTTTCCAATTACTCTAACTGCTAGTATGACAAGACCTTTAACATTTAAGGAATTTAAATCTATACAGGAACCAAAAGAATGGGGTGTTCTCCCAGTTAGACCAATGGGGGCAACTATTAGAATGACTAAAGATAGGAGGATATTGATCAGAAATACAGCTGAGGTTCATAGTCCTTTTCAAATGTCAAACAAAGAACTAGAGAAAAGATCTATTGTTCAAAGAATAGGAATCAAAAAAAGATTTCCACAATTACCTGACACATTGATTGAGTCAACCTGGTCAGGTGTTGTCTCAAGAACTAGAAATAGCTCCCAAATATTTGAGAAAATTTATAAAAATATATTTGTTGCTGGTTGTTATAACGGATCTGGCATTGGTGTTGCAACTTTGTTTGGAGAACAAATTGCTATAAAAGCAAGTGATGAAAATTCTAATGAAATTGAAATTATTGAAAAAAGAAATAAACCAACATGGTTACCACCACAACCATTTCTAAATTTAGGAATTAGAACAAGGTTATTTTACGAAAGATTAAGATCTAAATCTGAAATTTAATTTATCAAGATTTTATATCTATTCTTTTTCTAATTATTTCTTTATCAAGTTTCATTTCACGGTAGGACATAATGAAAATACCTAAAAATATAATACTCGCTCCAATCCAGGTGAATAGATCAGGTGTTTCGCTAAAAATAAAGTAACCAACCAATGAAGCAAATACTAAACTTAAAAAAGTGTATGGTTGAGTCATACTTACATCCACAAGTTTATACGCATGATTTATGCAAAGATGTAACAACGTACCAGATAAGCCTGCAAAAAATAAATAAATCAGAGTTTGTAAACTAGGAGTTTGCCAATAAAATAAAACAATTATAAAACTTAAAATTGTCATGATCGTATAACCATAAGATAAAATTGTGATTGAACTATCATCCTTTGCTATAGTTTTGGTAATTATAATAACCACTGACCACATTAAAGATGAAGCTAAAGCCATATAAACTCCAATAGAAATATTAATAATTCCAGGCCTTAAAATTACTACCATTCCTATGAAACCTAAGATTAGAGCTATAGTTCTGAATATATAAATTTTTTCTCCTAGAAATATAACAGCAAATATTGTTACGAAGAAAGGAACAACAAAAGAAATTGCTGTAACTTTTTCAATTGGCATCATTACTAGAGCTGAGAAATATAGAAGCATAGAGGGTAAATTTAAAACAGCTCTAAAGAAATGTTTTTTTTGATGATTTGTTTTAAATACGGTAAATTTAGATTTTAAAATATAGGGAAGAATAATTAAGAAGCCAAATAAAAATCTGAAAAACCCAGCCACATAAACGTTAACCTCCTCTTGTGCTAACTTTAAAAAAGTTAACATTAATGTTCCAAAAAAAACTGAAATTATAATCAAAAAAATTGCCAACTTGTTATTTGTCATTTATTTGATGTTTGATTTATAATTCATCTGTTATAAATTTAATAATTTAATACAGACATTGGGTCTAATCTGGTTTGAAACCAATTAATTCTAAAATCTAGGTGAGGACCAGTTGATCTTCCAGTTGAACCTACAGTTCCTATTATATCTCCTTGATTTATCTTATCACCAACTGAGACTAAAACACTCTCCAAATGAGAATATATTGTGGATATCCCATGACCATGATCCATTATAATTGTGCCACCAGTATAGTATAAATCATCTTCAGCCATAGTAACTACACCCGAACCAGAAGATTTAATCATCGTACCTTGTTTAGCCGCAATATCTATTCCGTAGTGAGGCCATCTTGGTTTACCATTTAAAATTCTTTGACTACCATAAACACCGCTAATTATACCTTCAACTGGTATAATAAATTGTTCTCTAAAATATTGGAGATCAGAATTTATTGCTCTTGCTTCTCCAATTGCATTATTTTCTTTTTTAATTCTTTTATAAACAGACTCGGGTGGGGTTACCTTACTTTCTGCCAAACCATCTATTCTTTGTATATTATATTTTCTCTTTAAAACTTTTTTTGTAGTTATTGATTTTTTTCCATTAATAATTTTTGTAAATTTTATGTCGTATTTTTGATCTCGATCTATTCCAAAAACAAAAAAACCATCTTTAGATACTTTAATCTCTTTTTTTCCAACTAAAATTTTAGCTTTAGGGTCAGTTTTGCCTAAGATAAAATGACCTTGAAGAAATTTACCTTGGAATTCAATAGCTTTAACTGGTGATGTAAAAATTAAAAAAACAAAAAAAAGTCTATAAATTATTGAGCTGTCCATCCACCATCTATAATTATTGATGTTCCAGTTATCATTGAAGATGCTGAGGATGCCAAAAAGCATACTGTTGTGGCAACATCACTTTCAGTAGCTGCTTTACCCATAGGAATATTTCCAAGAGCTAATTTTTTAAATTTTTTGTTTTTAAAAAAGTTTTTAACCATAGGTGTTTCAACAAAAGTAGGTGCTACCGTATTAACTCGGATATTTTTTTTTGCTAATTCTACACCCATTCCCTTAGTTAGTCCTTCTATTCCAAATTTTGTCATATTGTATACGTTTCTACCTCTCATACCAACATGACCTAGTTGAGACGACATATTTATAATTGAGCCAGGTCTTTTTTTATTTTTTAGCATCTTTTTTACGACAAGTTGTGCCACGTTAAATGCTGCTTTTAAATTTAAATCTACAAGATAATTCATACTTTTTTGTCTAATTTTTTCAAAGGGCTCTGGAATATTAGTCCCTGCATTGTTTACTAACACATCAATAATTTTAATTTTTTCTAATTTTTGTTTTAAATCTTCATAATTCATTACATCGCACGAAACTTTAATAATTTTACCTTTAACTTTTTTGATATCCTTTTCTAATTTGTTAAGATCCGAAGATGTTCTGCTTAAAGCTATAACAGTTGCACCTGCTTCAGCTAATGCAATTGAACACGCTCTTCCAAGTCCTTTTCCTGCACCAGTAACTAAAGCATATTTGTTTTTAAGATTTATTTTTTGAAGATACATTAAAAGAATAATATTTTAATATCTGTGTAAATCAACTCAACTGCCACAATTAAAATGGCTAATAATCCAAGCCAAGCTATCCATCTGTATTTTTTAATCCATCCAGAAATTAAAGTTGCTGCAGTTGCCATTAAAACAATTGATAAAACTAACCCAAAAACAAGAAGTCCATAATGTTCACCAGCTGCACCAGCAACACCTAAAACATTATCTAAACTCATTGTAAAATCAGCTAATAGAACAGTCCAAATAGCCTTTAAAAAACTAGAGCTATCTACTTTAATGTCTTCTTCGGTCTCCGAGCCTTTTATTACATCCACATAAAGTTTGTAAACAATATAAAGGAGCAGCAATCCTCCTATTAACCTCAAACCTGTAATTTGTAAAAGATATGCGGTAAGCAATGTTAAAATAATTCTTAAAATAACTGCACCACCAATTCCCCAGAAAATAACTTTTTTTCTTTGTTCTGGTGGAAATTTAGATGCAACCATTCCAATTATAATTGCATTGTCTCCAGCTAAAACTAAATCAATAAGAATAATTTGAGTTAATATTGCTATTTGCTCAGGTATAAAAAATTCTGCAAACATTATTGTTGTAGTATCATGTCAGCACCTTTTTCTGCAATCATTATTGTTGGGGCATTTGTATTACCTGAAGTGATGTTTGGCATTATTGATGCATCTATAACTCTCAAATTATTAATACCCTTAACCTTAAGTTTTTCATCTACTACAGACATTTCATCTTGACCCATTTTACAAGTTCCCACTGGGTGAAAAATAGTTTGAGCATAATTAGAGGCTTCTTTAACTAATTCCTCATCGTCATTTAAATGAATGCCAGGTCTGTATTCTTCTGGAGTGTATTTTTTGAAAGTTTCAGACTCCATTATAATCTTCCTAGTTAATTTAAGTCCTTTAGCTGCAATCATTCTATCGTGATCAGTTGATAGATAGTTTTGTTTTATTTTTGCATAAGTTCTTGAGTCTTTATCAATAATGCTAACATGCCCTCTACTTGTTGGTCTGATATTTGAAACAGTAGGGGTGAATGCATGAAAATCGTGATTTTTTGTTGCTCCCAAAGTATCCATGCTCATAGGTTGAACATGCCATTGTAAGTCTGGTAGTTCTAAAGATGGATCGCTTTTAGCAAACATACAAAGTTGACTAGCACCCATTGTCATTGGACCGCTTCTTTTGAAAATATATTCTAAGCCAATCATTAAATTTCCAAATAAACTATTTATTTTTTTATTTAAGGATTTTAATCCATTAATTTTATAAATTGGTCTAAGCATTAAATGATCTTGTAAATTTTCTCCAACTCCATTTAAATTTTGCACCATATCAATTCCAAGACTTTTAAGTTTTTCAGGATTTCCTATTCCAGAAACTTGTAAAATTTGAGGAGAGCCAATAGCCCCTGATGAAATAATAATTTCTTTATTTGCTTGTACTTTTTTTAATTCGTTTCCTTCCCAATACTCAACTTCCTTGGCAGTTTTATTTACAAAATTTATTTTTTTGACATGTGAGTGAGTTAAAATTTTTAAATTTTTCCTGCTCTTGATTGGGTTTAAATATCCAACAGCTGTACTACATCTAAAGCCATCTTTTTCAGTTACTTGGAAATAACCACACCCATGATTATCACCAGTATTAAAATCTTTTGTTTTTGGAATACCAAATTCCTCAGCAGCATTTTGAAATTCATCTAAAAGAGGCAGATGTATTCTTTGATCTGAAACAGACAAAGGACCTCCAACTCCATGGAACTCATCTTTTCCTCTTTCTTGGTTTTCTGCTTTGATGAAATAAGGCAAAACATCATCCCATCCCCAACCTCTGTTACCTAATTGTCGCCAAATATCATAATCTCTGTTTTGACCTCTTATGTAAAGTAGACCATTGATAGAAGAACTGCCTCCTAAAGTTTTTCCTCTAGGGTACCTGATGGAAATGTTGTTCATGCTCTCATCAGGCTCTGTTTTGTAGCACCAATCAGTCTTTGGATTATGCATTGTTTTGAAATAACCAACTGGAATATGTATCCAAGGATAATTGTCCTTACCTCCAGCTTCAATTAATAGCACTTTATTTGAGGGATTTTCAGACAACCTATTAGCAAGCACACATCCAGCAGATCCTGCCCCAAGAATTATAAAATCAAAAATATCCATTAATTAGAACTCTTATAAATTAAATTTTTTTTATTTGTAATATTTCTGTACACAAAAAAATTCAAATATTCCAATAATACCACTTGTTTTAGATTTCATTCTTTGACAAGCTTTCATTTTTAAAAATAAAGAGAGGGAAACAAATGAAAAAAATCATTTCAATGTTATTTGCAGTAGCTATGGTGTTTGGATTTATTTCAAATGCTAATGCTGCAAAAACACTAAAATGTCAGACAGTTCTTAACACTAAAGCTGATGAAGTTAAGATGTTAAAAGACTTTACTGACACTGTTACAACTTTGACAGGTGGATCTCTTAAGTTTGAAATTATGCCTGCAGGAGCAGTTGTTGGTGTAAAAGAAACTTTAGATGCTGTTGATAAAGGACTTATCGATTGTGGATTTGCTTGGACACACTATTGGTCAGGTGATCACCCTGCCGCTATGTTATTTGGTTCGCCAGTAGCAGGTGGTGGTGTTGGTATTGACAACTTAGCTTTCTTATCATGGTTTCAGTATGGTGGAGGAAAAGAGCTATACGACAGACTATGGAAAGAAATGGGAAGAGATATTAAAGGATTTATGATTCAACCAGTTGGTCCTGAAGCTTTAGGTTGGTTTCCAAAACCAATTAAAGATATGGCTGATTTTAGAAAATATAAATTCAGAACTCCTCCAGGAATTCCAGGACAAACTTATAAAGACATCGGTATAGCATCTGTTGCTATGGGTGGTGGAGATATTCTACCAGCTTTAGAAGCAGGAACTATTGATGCTGCTGAATGGTGTTGTCCAAAACCAGACTTAACGTTTGGTTTCCAAAAAGTATTAAAGCACTACTACCTACAAGGTTTACACCAAGTAGTCGTAAATGCTGACTTTTATATTACTGGAAAAACATACAATGCTATGAGTGCCCATGAGAAGAAGTCTCTAGAAGTTGCAGCAAATGCATCTCTAGCGAAATCTCTAAGTTACAGAATCTATGAAAACGGAAAAGCTTTAAAAGAGCTTACAGAAGTTCATGGTGTAAAATTAGAAGATACTCCTTCTGATTACTTCACAGAATACATGGCAGCTGCTAAGAAAAGTTTAGAAACAAATGCAGCTAACAATGCATTCTTTGCTGAAGTTTGGGACTCTATGAAAGAATTTGCTGATATAGCAGTTCCATATTGGAGTGGTTCTCAAATGTCTAATGCGAAGCTAGGAATGGCTCACGCAGCAACATTAAAGTAATCATTAAATAATCTTTACGTTAGAGCGGACTTAATAGTCCGCTCTAATTTTTTATAAATATTTTATGGCAGACGAACCAGGTAAATTAGATATATCCGATGAAATGATTGCCGAAAGGCGAGGTGGTTCAGGAAAAATGCCAAGCGATATGCCTCCATGGATGGCAAGTTCAATTGTAAACATTGATAAATTTAGCAAATGGGTTGGTAACGTTGTTTGTTGGATATTAATGCCATTAATTCTTGCAATGACTTACGAAGTTCTTGCTAGAAAATTATTTCATGCCCCAACAATATGGGCTTATGACATCAGTAGATTTTTATATGGTGCACTTTTTATGTTGGGTGCTGGTTATGCTCTTTCTAAAGGTGTTCATATAAGAGCTGATTTTTTATACAGAAATTTTAAAACCAAGAATCAAGGAACAATTGATTTTTGGTTATATATTTTATTTTATTTTCCAGGCTTAATAGTATTCCTTTACATGACTATTGGATATGTAGGGGAGTCTATTCAAAGAGGTGAGAGAGGAATGGATACAACTTGGATGCCCTATATGTGGCCAATCAAAAGTTGCCTACTTATTGGAATAATATTTTTACTAATCCAAGGTATTTCAGAATTATTTAAAAGTTATTGGGCTGCCACAAGAGGAAAATGGCCAGGAGAAGATGAATGATAGCAGAATTAATTGATCCAGCCATTTTAGGTTTTATTTTAGTTGGAGTAATGCTTTTTGCAATCTTTGTCGGATTTCCAATTTCATTTACATTAATTTTCTTAGGTTTTGTATTTGGGTATCTAGGATTTGGAAAATTAGTCTTTTATTTAATGACCCTCCAGTTCTCGATGGTCATGACCGAACAAACCCTCGCCGCCGTCCCGCTTTTTGTCTTTATGGGCATTATGATGGAGCAAGCAGGATTGATGGAAAGATTGTTCTCATCATTTCAAATGATGTTGGCTAGAGTAAGAGGTGCATTGTATTATGCTGTATTGTTTGTTTCAGTTATCTTTGCTGCAGCAACAGGAATTGTTGGTGCCTCAGTAACCATACTAGGAATCATGGCTGCAAAATCAATGAATAGATCTGGTTATGATGTAAGACTTGCAGCTGGCACAATTACAGCTGGTGGTACTTTAGGAATTTTAATTCCACCAAGTATTATGCTTGTTGTGATGGGTCCAATTATGGAAATTCCAGTGATTGACTTATTTGCTGCTGCTATAATACCTGGAATTCTTCTTGCTAGTTTATACGCTGGCTACACAACAATAAGATGCATGATAAATCCAAAATTAGGACCTGTAATTCCTGAAGAAATGAGGGCAGCAAGCATGAAAGAAGTTTGGATTGAATTTTTCTTAGGTTTAGTTCCACCTGCAGCTCTCGTCTTTGCTGCATTAGGTAGTATATTGTTTGGTTTTGCAACACCTACAGAAGCAGCAGGTTGTGGTGCTATGGGAGCTTTATTGCTTTCATTAGCGTACAAAAAATTAACTCTATCTAAACTTCAAGAGGCACTAGTTAAAACTTTAGAAATTACTGCTTTAATAATGGTTTTAGTCGCTGCATCAAACTTTTTCGGGGCTGTATTTGCAAGACTTGGTACTCCAACCTTATTAACTGAATTTTTGTTAGGATTAGAAATGAATAAATATTTAATCCTAGGAATTGTTATGGTTGCAATATTTTTATTAGGTTGGCCATTAGAATGGGTACCAATTGTAATGATTATTGTCCCAATTCTTTTACCGTTAATTGAGGCTTTAGGCTTTAATTTAACTTGGTTTGCAATATTGGTCGCTGTAAATCTCCAGACCGCCTGGCTATCTCCACCTGTAGCTTTGTCTGCTTATTTTTTAAAAGGTGTAGTACCTGAATGGGATTTAAAAGATATTTATTATGGAATGATGCAATTTATGGTTCTACAAGTTATAGGCTTAATTTTAATAATCATATTTCCTAAAATTGCCTTATGGCTACCAACTCTCTTATATGGACAGTAGAATTTATTAGTTTAAAATAAATTAAGTGAATCAACCTAAAGTAAAATACTCTCTATCTAATTGGGACTTAGTCACAGTTAATCCAAATTATAAAACTTGGAATTGGAAAGATCTATTTTGTTTTTGGGGAGCAAATGTTCAGAGTGTAATTGGTTTCTCATTAATATCCTCTTTATACTTAATGTATAGTTTAAACATATTTGTAGTTTTTTTTGGAATCATATTAGGATCTTTTTTCGTTTATTTATTTTCAAATATTATTGGAAAACCTTCCCAAAAATTTGGTTTACCATTTGCAGTATTGCTTAGATCCTCACTTGGATTTAATGGTGCTAAATTTTTTGGGTTAATCAGAAGTTTAGTTGGAATATTTTTATTTGGAGTTCAAACATATTTTTTGTCTAAAATTTTAGTTTACTTAATTAGAATAGTAATTTTTTCTATAGATAATTCTTTATTGCAGCAGGAAATATTTATTTTTTATTATTTTGGCATGAATATTATTGATTGGTCTGCAATAATAATCACAATTATTTTACAGACTGTATTTTTCACCATTGGCATGCAGTACAACAAGAAAATAATTAATTTTTCAGCAATGACAGTCTATGCTGGTTTGTTGATTTTTTTCTTTGTTGTTTTATTAAGTGATGTAAAAATAACTACTGAAGCTTTTTCAACTATTTTTAATTTAAATAATTTTTTAGATGTTAATAATTTAGCACCTTTATTGACAGTTGCTGGAACGATATTTGCCTATTTTTCAATTTTAATAATTAGCTTTGGTGATTTTTCTAGATATGTAAAAAATGAGCAAGAATTAAAAAAAGGAAACTTAAGTTTAATTTTGAATTTAATTATTTTTTCTTTTTTGTCTGTTTTCATTGTTATAGGGTCTGATGTTTTTCTTAATCAAAAATTTTCAGATATAGACAGGATTTTTACCAATCCAACAGATATAGTAGGAAAGTTTGACAATATACAATTAACAATAGTCGTTCTATTTTTTATTATAATTGCTTCAGCTTCTACAAATTTGGTTGCTAATTTCATCCCATCTCAATACTCTCTAATAAATTTTGCTCCTTCAATATTCACTTTAAAAAGTGCCAGTTATTTAATTGCTTTTTTTGGTTTGTTGATTGCAATATTCTGGCTGACTATATTGAGCCAAATAGGAATTTTATCATTTGTTGATACTTTTGGTGCTTTCTTTGGTCCTTTATTTGGAGTGATGGCAGCTGATTATTATTTAATTAAAAATCAGGAATTAAGTAATAAAGATCTATATTCTATAGACAAAGAGAGTGCTTATTATTATTCAGGTGGTTGGCATATAAAAGGTGTTTATTCTTTAATACTAGGATTTATTTTTTCAGCGTCAACAATTTGGAATACTAATTTAATGTTTTTACAATCTTATGCTTGGATAATAGGTGCATTTGTTGCGTGGATGACATACTACTTGTTAGCAAAAAAATAATTTTAATGCACACATTTGATTTTAAAAATAGAACAGCTGTAGTTACTGGTGGAGCCCAAGGTTTTGGTTTAGATGTTGCAAAAAGATTTTTAGAGTCTGGTGCTAAAGTATTTATATGGGATATCGATGAAAAGCTTCTTAAATCAGCAGTTGATAAAGTAAAAAACCCTAATTTATTTTACAGTGTCATTGATATATCAAATTATCAAGATGTAGAGAGAAACGTTGTAGACATAACCTCAAAATCAAATATAGATATTTTAATCAATAATGCGGGGATAACAGGTCCTACAGGTCCTTTATGGGAGTATGATGTTGATATGTGGAATAAAATAGTCCATATAAATTTAATGGGTACTTTCAACTGCTGTCGAGCAATTGTTCCAAATATGATTAAAAACAACTATGGAAGAATTGTTAATGTAGCTTCCGTTGCAGGTAAAGATGGTAATGCAAATGCAAGCGCGTATAGCTCAGGAAAAGCTGGTGCAATTGGGTTAACGAAAGCTTTGGGTAAAGAATTAGCTGACAAAGATATAGCTGTAAATGCTGTCACCCCAGCAGGTGCTAAAACTAGAATTTTAGATCAAATGAGTAAAGAGCATGTACAAAGAATGCTGTCAAAGGTGCCAAGAGGAAGATTTCTTGAAATACATGAATTTACCTCACTAGTTTGCTGGCTTTCTTCACAAGAAAATACTTTTTCTACAGCTGCGGTATTTGATATCAGTGGTGGTAGATCCACATATTAGTCTCAAAAATTAGAAACTATTTTTAGATCTTTATTTTGATTTTTAATAGAATTTTTACCCATAACAGGCGCTGTGATCATTATTGACCAATAGATAAGAAGTATAAAAACAGAAATTATTTTCATATTATTCATTTAGCAATCAATCTTGTATTTAGAATGTTTAAATTGTGACTGAATATTGAATTTATAAATAATTTATCTATAAGAAGACCATGTTTAAATTTTTTTATATTTTTATTACATCATTAATTTTTCTTAATTCTGCACTGGCTGAAAATGTGAATATTTTTAAATTTACAGAGCAAGAGCTTTCAGAACTCGATGTTCGTAAGGTTAGAGGAGCAGATAATAAAACAGTTTATACTGTTGGATCAAATGAGAATGGTAATTTTTTAAAAGCCGTAGCTGATAACGCTGCTTCTGGCCTTGGAAAAGAGGTTAAAATCGATCTAAATAAAACACCTTTTATTAATATTACCTGGAAAATTGAGAAAGATTTGCAAGGCATTAATGAGAATTCAAAAAAAGGTCATGATTTTGCAGCTAGAGTCTTTGCTGTCAAAAAAACAGGAGCAACACCACTTTCAAATAGAGCAATTAATTACGTTTTTTCAAGCAATGGTGCAGTTGGCCAGAGTTGGCCAAGCCCTTATACAAAAAAATCAATAGATAATGTATTAGCAACTACAAAAGATAATCTGAATGTTTGGGTAATAGTGAAAGCCAATGTTAAGGAAGATTTTAAAAAATTTCATGATTTAGATGTTAATGAATTAGATGGCTTAGCTATAATGGCAGATACTGATAATTCTAAAATGAAATCAATTTCTTATTTTCAAAATATTTATTTTTCAGCAGATTAATTACCATTTTAAATACTTTTTTAATCCAATACTTAAAAATGATAATAAAATCGCTGCGATAACATCAGCGATTGGAATTGCATTTGGAAATCCAAAGTTCCATAAAACTACTCCGATTAACCAAATTATATAAATTTTCATCTTAGATGTTATATCTTAGTTTCTATTAAATTTTTATTTATTTGATATTATTAATTTATGCATAAAAACTTTACTCATAATATTAAAGTATATTATGAGGACACAGACGCTGGTGGAGTGGTGTACTATGCGAATTATTTAAAATATTTAGAAAGAGCCAGAACTGAAGCGTTATCAACTATTGGATTAAGCAATACAAAAATAAAAAATGATTTTGGTGCTCTTATAATTGTTAAATCGTGCAATATTGAATATAAAAAATCTGCATATTTAGAAGATGATTTACAAATTAAATCTTTTGTAGACTCTACTTCAAAAACTTCTTTTTTAATGAATCAATCAATATTTAAAGATGAGGAATTGATCGTAGAAGCTAAAATTCATCTAGTATTTATAAATGAAAAATTTAAGCCAGTTAAAATTCCAGAAAAAATCTTATCAGACTTTCAACCCTATACTTCTAGTTCATAGATATTTTTCTAGCTTTTTTAAATAAGTTTACAATCATTCTTTCAGATATAAGTTTAGTATTTACATTTCTAGGGCTGGGGTGATAACAGGCAATTAATTTAATATTTCCTGGTAGTAAATAGGATTTTCCGTGAATAAATTTTATCTTTTCTTTTAAATTGTATTTTTTTTTATAAAATTTAATACAATTATCAAATGCCACTTTTCCTAATGCAATAATAGTTTTTAATTTTTTTAAATTATAAATCTCGCTATCAAAGTATTTTGAACAATTATTAAGCTCTTCTATTTTAGGTTTGTCTCCTGGAGGAACACATTTTAAAATATTAGTTATATATGTTGATTTTAATTTAAGACCATCATTTAGATTTTCTGAATTTGGTTGGTTCGAAATTTTAGCTTTAAATAAACATTTAAATAAAAAGTCTCCAGATTTATCTCCTGTGAAAGCTCTTCCTGTTCGTGTGCCACCATGTGCTGCTGGAGCTAATCCAATTATTAAAATTTTTGCATCAATTTCGCCAAAACCTGTAACTGGTTTTCCCCAGTAAATCTCATTTATATTTTGTTTTCTTTTTTCTGCTGAAATTTTTTTTACAAAATTAACAAGCCTTGGACATTTTTTACATTTAAGAATTGTTTTATTTAAACTATCTATTTTAATATTCATAAATGAAAATTTTTAATTATTTAGCTATAATATTTATATGCATTAATCCCTCAGTTAAAGCAGATTCAAATAAAACATTAATTAATGAATTGCAAAAGGGTGGAAAATTAATTTTCATAAGACATGCTTATGCCCCTGGTGGTGGTGATCCAGATAACTTTGATATCAAAGATTGTACAACTCAAAGAAATTTAAGTGATAGTGGTAGAGTTCAATCACAAAAAATTGGTAATTTTTTTAAGAAAAATAAAATTTCAATTGGACAAGTTTATTCTAGTGAATGGTGTCGATGTAAAGAAACAGCATCTATTGCCTTTAAAGAATATGAAACTAAAAATTTTCTAAACTCATTTTTTAGTACAAAATTTGCTAATAATAGAAAAAAGCAAATAATTGATTTTGATAAATTTCTTAGTGCTTGGGATAAAGATCAAAATTTAGTTTTTGTTACTCATTATGTAGTGATTTCTGAAATTTTAAATTATGCACCATCATCTGGAGAGATTGTTGTTTCGGATAAAAGTTTAAAAGTTATTGATACTTTAGAAATTGAATATTAAAGTAAATTATAATGTCATCTAAAAGAGCAATGAGACAAGCACAAAAGCAAGCGTACGCAAAGCATCGTTCAAATATTACAAATAGTAGATTTGAACTTAAGAAAAAATTTATTACCAAAAACAAAGAAGAAAAAAAAAATAAAAACTAACTTTCTTGATCAAATTTCTCTATTTTTTTACAAGTAGAGATTTTAGATAAACTTTCGACATCATTCAAAACAGCCTTAACAAATATTTCTGGTTTATCTTTTTCAAATAAAATTTGAGTATAAAACTGAGGATAACCATGTTTTAATGTAAGTATTTTTCCATCTTCCTCATAAATATTTCTCACATAGGAGTTTTTCTTTTTAACGCTTAAATCGGTGATCTTGTGTTTTTGATAAGTTTTTTCATTATAAACGTAATTACGTGTCATAATTAATTCATTAAGATTTAAAATATATTCATTTTTTAAAAAAACGTCCTCTTTATGATCACATTTGCTAAACACAATTATTTCTGAGTAAGAATTAAAGGATATAAAAAAGAATGATAAAAAAAATATTAAAAACTTATTTTCTCTCATTCTTATCTACAAAAAATAAAGCTATAATAAATATTACTGTCCAACCAAATACAGACAATGTTTTTAAAGGAGTGGTATCTGCTCCCCAAACATCAAAGAATAAAGCGCCAATAATTATACCTATAGCATAGATAATACTTACAATTTTAACTTTACTCATATTTTATACTACTCTTTGATTAAGTTTTTCTTGAAAAGAGACATACCATTCTTGATTTTATAAGAATAAGATTCCTTAAAGCTCTCAAGCTGCCAACCAGCAAGCCTTTTTTCAATTTGAATTATATTTTCTTTTTTCCAATCGTCAGTTGTTTCTTCTAGTTTCCAAAGTCTTTTTTCCTCATTACTTCTTCCACAACCATAACAATAGCCTGTCGATGGATCAGTTTTACAAATGCTTATGCAAGGTGAAATAATCATTTTTTATAAATTAGTATAAATTTTATCAGATAAATAGATAATTATTTAACAATTGTCATTGGACAAATAGTTTCAATAATATATAAAACCTCGTAATTTGTGGGGCGATGGCGGAATTGGTAGACGCGTTGGTCTTAGGAACCAATATGGCAACATGTGAAGGTTCGAGTCCTTTTCGCCCTACCATTAAGATATTATGAAAATTACAGTAGAAAATAAAAAAGGTTTAAATAAAGATCTTAAAATTTTTATCGATAAAGAGACAATGAACTCTTATATGGATGAAAAATATGAGGAGATCAAAGGTAGTGTAAATCTTAAAGGATTTAGACCAGGTAAAGTTCCAAAAGAAATTTTAAAAAGACAATTTGGTAAAGCAGTTTTTGGAGAGGTCTTAGATAAAGTTTTAAAAGAAACATCAACTAAAGCACTAGAGGAAAAAAAGATAAAGCCAGCTGGTCAACCAAAACTTGATTTAAAGACTTACGGTGAAGATAAAGATTTAGAATATGTTTTATCAGTAACAGAGCTACCAAAAGTAGAAATTGAATCTTTAGAAAATATTAAATTTGACGAATACACTGTTAAAATTGATGAGAGTGAAACTGATAAAAGAATTAAAGAAATAGCAAAAAACCAACCAAATTTTAAAGAAGTTAGCCCTGATACAAAAGCTAAAAAAGGTGATTTAGTCTCTTTAGACTATAAAGCTACAGTTGATGGCAAGGACTTTAAAGGAAGCGAAGGAAAGAATACCCAGCTAACTCTAGGTAAAGATTTATTCTTAAAAGGTTTCGACGATCAATTGATTGGAGTTAAAAAAGATGATGAAAAAATTGTAGAAGCAAATTTGCCAGAAAATTTCCCTGAAAAAGAATTAGTAAATAAAAAGGCTAAATTCAATTGCAAGATTTTAAGTGTTAAGCAATCAGAAGAAGTAAAAATTGATGATGATTTTGCAAAAAATTTAGGAGCAAAAGATCTTAAAGATTTAAAAACGTTAATTTCAAAACAAATTAACGATGAATATGAAAATTCTTTAGATCAATTATCTAAAAACCAAATTCTAAAAGAAATAGAAAAAATTAAAGTAGACGAAATTCCAGAAAATTTAGTCGAGGAAGAAGTAAAAATTCTTTCTCAAGGCATGCAAGAAGATGAAGTTAAGAAGAATAAAAAAAAATTTGAAGAAAAAGCAAAAACAAGAATTAAAACTGGATTAATTTTAAATGAGTTTGGTGAGAAAAATCAAATAAAAGTATCAGAACAAGAAGTTCAGGCTGAAGTACAAAAACAATTAAGAATGATGCCTGGACAAGAAAAAATGGTTATGGATTTTTACCAAAAAAATCCTTCAGCATTAGCAAGTTTAAGAGGAACTGTATATGAGGAAAAAATTTTAAATTTAATTAAAGAAAAAGGGAAACCAAATAAAAAAGAAATTTCAAAGGAAGAAGCTGAAAAAATCTTAAAAGAATCTCACAAGCATGATCATGACCACAGCAATGGAGAAGAAAAAAAAGAAACTAAGAAAAAATCATCCTCATCATCTTTGAAAGAAAAAAAACCAGTAACTAAAAAGGCAAAATCAAAGCCTGCAGCGAAAAAGACAAAAAAAGTTAGCAAAAAGTAATCTCAAGTTGTATAAGTAGAACGAATCAACTTATGAGAATAAAATTTTCAGAGCATATGAGTAATCTTGTACCAATGGTTGTTGAACAATCGAGCAAAGGTGAAAGAGCTTATGATATTTATTCTAGACTACTCAAAGAAAGAATTATTTTTTTAACTGGTCAGATCAATGACAATGTAGCATCATTAGTTACTGCTCAATTATTATTTTTAGAAGCTGAAGATCCAAAAAAAGAAATTTATTTATACATTAATAGCCCAGGAGGTTTAGTTACAGCGGGTCTTGGTATTTATGATACAATGCAATATGTGAAACCAGATATTTCTACTTTATGTATTGGTCAAGCAGCTTCTATGGGTTCATTTTTGCTTTCTGCAGGAACTAAAGGTAAAAGATTCTCGTTACCAAATTCAAGAATAATGGTTCATCAACCATCCGCAGGTTTTCAAGGTCAGGCAACCGATATTGAAATTCATGCTAATGAGGTTTTGTCTTTAAAGAAAAGACTTAATGAAATCTATTCGAAACACACTGGAAAAAGTGTTGAAGAAATAAAATTAGCTCTTGAAAGAGATAATTTTATGACAGCTGATGTCGCACAATCTTTTGGTCTAATTGATAAAGTGGTAGAAAAAAGATCTTAATACACAATATATTGAGTCAATATTATTCGAAACTTGATTAGTATAAGTCTTCTATAATAGAGTAATAAAATTGATTCGTTATAAAAATTAAAATGACAACAAATAATAAAAATATTCTTTACTGTTCCTTCTGTGGCAAAAGCCAACATGAAGTAAGAAAATTGATTGCTGGCCCAACCGTTTTCATCTGCGATGAATGTGTAGAGCTATGTATGGACATAATTAAAGAAGAAAGCAAAGATACCTTTGTAAAACATCAAGATGGTCTTCCATCTCCAAAAGAAATTTGTTCAGTGCTAAATGATTATGTTATCGGACAAGCTCACGCGAAAAAGGTACTATCTGTTGCAGTTCACAATCATTACAAAAGATTAAATTACGAAAGCAAAAGAAGTAAAAATGTTGAGCTATCAAAATCTAATATACTGTTAGTGGGTCCTACAGGTTGTGGAAAAACATTGCTTGCTCAAACTCTTGCAAGAATTCTAGACGTTCCATTTACTATGGCTGATGCAACAACTTTGACAGAAGCAGGCTATGTTGGAGAAGATGTTGAAAATATTATTTTAAAATTGTTACAAGCATCTGATTATAATGTTGAAAAAGCTCAAAGAGGAATAGTTTATATTGATGAGGTTGATAAAATAAGCAGAAAATCTGAAAACCCATCAATTACAAGAGACGTATCTGGTGAAGGTGTTCAACAAGCTCTTCTTAAAATAATGGAAGGAACAGTTGCAAGTGTTCCTCCACAGGGTGGTAGAAAACATCCACAACAAGAATTTTTACAAGTAGACACTACAAATATTTTATTTATTTGTGGTGGCGCTTTTGCAGGCCTAGACAAAATCATTTCCCAAAGAGACAAAGGTACTTCGATAGGTTTTGGTGCAGATGTAAAAAATACTCAAGACAAGAAAACAGGTGAATGGATGAAAGGATTAGAACCTGAAGACTTATTGAAATTTGGATTGATTCCAGAGTTTATTGGAAGACTTCCAATGATAGCAACGCTTGAGGACTTAGATGAAAAATCTTTGATAAAAATATTACAAGAACCAAAAAACTCTTTAATAAAACAATATCAAGAGTTATTTAAATTGGATGGTGCTAAATTAACTTTTAAAGAAAATGCTTTAAAAGAAATAGCGCAAAAAGCAATTAGTAAAAAAACTGGTGCTAGAGGCTTGAGATCAATATTAGAAAATATTTTGCTTAAAACTATGTATGATCTTCCGAGTCAAGACAATATTGAAGAAGTTATTATTGATTCAAGTGCAGCAAAAGGTCAGTCACAGCCAATATTAGTTCACACTAAAGATGACAATAAATCTAAGTCAAATAAGACCACAGCGGCTTAATATCCTTAATAAGTAATAAATACCTATTGCATTATAAAATATTATATCCATATTGACAGTATGGATGTCAAAATATCACTACCCTTGCTCCCATTAAGAGACATAGTAGTCTTTCCAAGTATGGTAATCCCTCTATTTGTGGGAAGAGATAAATCTATTTCAGCACTTAATGAAGTAATGAAAAAAGATAAAAAAATTATTTTAGTAACTCAAAAAAATTCAGAAATTGATGACCCTAAGAAAACTGATGTTTTTATGTATGGCTGTGAAGGAAGTATTCTACAATTGTTAAAATTACCAGATGGCACTGTTAAAGTTTTGGTTGAAGGTATTAGGAGAGTAAAAATTTTAGATTTTAAAGATAATGAAAAGTACATCACATGTGAATACGCACACTATAATGATGTTTCACCTAAAGATGAGGATTTATTTCCTATAGCTGCTACGGCCTTAAGAAGATTAGAAAAATTAACATCTATAAATAAAAAAATTTCTAATGAAACTATAAATACGATTAAACAATTAAAAGACCCATCACAAATTGCAGACAATATTGCATCACATATAACAGCCACTATTTCTGAAAAACAACAAATATTTGAAACTGTAGATGTAAAGAAAAGATTAAACGCCATTATTAAAATAATGGAAAATGAAACAAGTATTATTGGTGTTGAAAAAAGAATCAGGGGCAGAGTTAAAACTCAGATGGAAAAAACTCAAAGAGAGTATTATTTAAATGAACAACTAAAGGCCATTCAAAAAGAATTAGGGGAAATTGAAGATGGTAAAGATGAAACGGCCAGTTTAAATAAAGCAATTACAAAAGCCAGGATGCCTAAAGAGGTAGAGAAGAAGTGCTTGCAAGAATTAAAAAAATTAAAAAATATGAGTCCAATGTCCGCAGAGGCAACAGTTGTTAGAAATTACTTAGATTGGATGATTGAACTTCCTTGGCATAAAAAAAGTGATGTTGATATAAATTTAAAAAAAGCTTTAGATATTCTCGATAAAGATCACTTTGGATTAGAAAAAGTAAAAGAAAGAATAATTGAATTTTTAGCTGTTCAAAAAAGAATGGAGAAAATTAAAGGTCCAATTTTATGTTTGGTTGGACCCCCGGGTGTTGGAAAAACATCATTAGGTAAATCAATAGCAAAAGCAACAAACAGGGAATTTGTTAGAATGTCTGTTGGGGGAATGAGAGATGAAGCAGAAATTAGAGGTCATAGAAGAACTTATATCGGTTCTTTGCCTGGGAAAATTATTCAAATGATGAAAAAGGCAGGAACGAAAAATCCATTAATTTTATTAGATGAAATAGATAAAATAGGAAATGATTATAGAGGAGATCCATCTTCAGCTTTACTAGAAGCTTTAGATCCTGAACAGAATACTACATTCAATGATCATTATTTAGAAGTTGATTACGATTTATCTGACGTTATGTTTGTAACAACTGCTAATACTTTAAATATTTTACCTCCTTTATTAGACAGAATGGAAGTAATTAGATTAGCTGGTTACACCGAGGATGAAAAGATAAGTATTGCAAATAAGTATTTATTACCCAAACAAATCAAAGATAACGGTGTTAAAGAAAATGAAATGAAATTGGATGATGAAATTATAAAAGAAGTTATTAGAGGATACACAAAAGAGTCAGGTGTGAGAAATCTTGAAAGAGAAATTTCTAAACTTGCAAGAAAAGTTGTTAAAAAAATTGTAGCTGGCGAAGAGAAAGAAGTTGGTATAAATAATAAAAATTTATCTGATTTTTTAGGTGTACCAAAATTTAAGTTTGGAGAATTAGAGGCTGAAAACAGAGTAGGTATAGTAACAGGGCTTGCTTGGACTGAGTACGGAGGAGAAATTTTAAAAATAGAGACTGTTACAATGCCAGGAAAAGGAAGAATGCAAATCACTGGCAAACTAGGTGATGTTATGCAAGAGTCAGTTAAAGCTGCAAAATCTTTTGTAAGGTCAAAATGTTTAGAGTATGGAATTATTCCACCTATTTTTGAGAAAAAAGATTTCCATATACATGTTCCCGAAGGAGCTACACCAAAAGATGGTCCATCAGCTGGTATTGGAATGGTGACTTCTATAGTATCATCTATTACAAATATTCCAGTAAGAAGAGATGTAGCAATGACAGGAGAAGTAACTTTAACAGGTCAAGTGTTGCCAATTGGAGGGTTGAAAGAAAAATTGTTAGCTGCACACCGAGCTGGTATTAAAGAGGTATTGATCCCCAAAGAAAATGAAAAAGACTTGGTTGATATGCCTAAAAAAATAATTGATGATATCAAGATCACTCCAGTAGAATATGCAGACCAAGTAATAAAAATTGCTTTAACAAAAGAGCTTAAACCGACTGAGTGGGTTGAGGTCGACATATCAAAAAAAGACGATAAATCTCAAGCAAGTATTCAATAAAAATTTTTAATGAAGTCGGTAAGAATATATTTTTTTTACCTACTTTTTTTTTTAATCTTATATTTAATAATTGAGACGTTATCTTTTTTGTCTTTAAAAATACTAACAAAACATGGAATTTATCCAGCCATAGATTTAATCAAACAAGACCTCAAAGATTACAATCAAATTAAAGATAATCAGCTTGGTTGGATTTCAAATTCTCCAAATAAAAATGAATATAAAGCTAGAAAAATAGAAAATCATGAATTACTTCCACACAATTGTATGGAAGTTTATGGTGACTCATATACAGAAGGTGTAGATGTTAATTATCAAAATTCTTGGCCAAGTTTATTATCTCAGAAAATTAATTGTAGAGTGATCAACTTTGGTGTTGAAGGTTACGGTACTGACCAGTCTTATTTAAGGTATAAGATTCATGAAAAAATTACTAAAGTAGTTGTTATTAATCATTTTTCAGAAAATATTGTGAGAAATATCAATCAATTTAGAAATTTGATTTATCCCTCTGAACAAATAAAATTAAAACCCAGATTTATATTAGATGAAACAAAACTAATTCTTGTTCCTTTGCCAAAACTTAACAATTTTGGTTTAGATCAAATAAAAAAACTTAATCATGAATATTTTTTACCAAAAAATGAAAAAGGAATAATAAAAAATATTTCCTATCCATTCACTTTTAAATTAGCAAAGGTATTAATATTTCATCATAAATTTAAAGCATTTTTTAAACAAGAACCACATTCGAAACAGTTTTATAGTCATGATCACAAAAGCAATGCTCTAGAAATAACTTTTCAAATAATGAGTGAATTTAATAATTTAGCTATAGCTAGAAATCAAATACCAATAATTACAATAATTCCTCACTGTAAGGATATTGATTATTTTGTAAAAAATAAAAAAGTTCCATATCAAAACTTAATAGATAAAATTAAATTAAAAAAACTACTTTATTTAGATTTTTTACCTAAAATATATTCAAGAGACAAAAATTATAAAAAATTTTATTTTAACAACTGTAAGGGACAGCATTTTAATGAAGAAGGCAATGAGTTAATTGCTAATATTTTTTATAAATTTTTAAAAAAAAATAAAATATTATATTAGCTCTTATTATAATGAATTATATTTAAGCCTTTTTTAAACATTAATTAATCTTGACCTTATTGCTTTTACAGATATAAGAATGTGTATTTTGTTGTTGGGCGGTTAGCTCAGTTGGTAGAGCATCTCGTTTACACCGAGGGGGTCAAAGGTTCGAGTCCTTTACTGCCCACCAAATCAATAAAGTGGGGGTGTAGCTCAGTTGGTTAGAGCGATCGCCTGTCACGCGATAGGTCGAGGGTTCGAGTCCCTTCACTCCCGCCACTTTTCCTCATTTTTTAATGTTAATATTAATTAAAATGTGACGTATCAGCCCTTCAACAACAGATAAAAAATGATATATAGATTTCCATGTTATCTGATTTTTTAAAAGATTACTTACCTATAATAATATTTCTAGTATTAGCTCTTGGGTTGAGTTGCGCTTTTGTGGTTATAAACTTTATTTTATCACCAAAAAAACCTGATCCTGAAAAACTTTCAGCTTATGAGTGTGGTTTTGAACCCTTCGAGGATTCAAGAATGGAATTTGATGTAAGATTTTATTTGGTTGCAATTCTATTTATTATTTTTGATTTAGAGATAGCATTTTTATTTCCATGGGCAATATCTCTTGGAAATATTGGATTGTTAGGTTTTTCATCAATGATGATTTTTTTGTTCATACTTACAATAGGTTTTATTTATGAATGGAAAAAAGGTGCTTTAGACTGGGAATAAAAATTATAAATCACAATGAATAATAAAATAGATCAAGTTCCAGAGGAATTTAAACAACTTGCAGAAGATTTTAGTAAGAATGGTTTTATAACAACTTCTATTGATAATTTAATTAATTGGTCAAGATCAGGATCACTTCATTGGATGACTTTTGGTTTAGCATGTTGTGCTGTTGAAATGATGCAAACAGCTATGCCGAGATATGATTTAGAAAGATTTGGCGCTGCTCCAAGAGGATCCCCAAGACAATCTGATGTGATGATAGTTGCGGGAACTTTAACAAATAAAATGGCACCAGCTCTAAGAAAAGTTTATGACCAGATGCCTGAACCGAGATATGTCATTTCCATGGGCAGCTGTGCAAATGGAGGTGGATATTACCATTATTCATATTCAGTTGTAAGGGGATGTGATCGTATTGTTCCTGTTGATGTTTACGTGCCAGGATGTCCACCTTCAGCAGAAGCTTTGTTGTATGGAATCCTTCAATTACAAAAAAAGATTAGAAAAAAAGGATCTTTTATTAGGTAGCTATGAAAAATTTAGAAGATCTAGAAAAAAAAATTAATTCTGAGTTAACTACTAAAATTAATAATACCGAAATAAAACATAACCAAATTTATATCGAAACAGATAAAGAATTTATTATTGATGTAGCTATATTTTTAAAAACAAATCAAGATACTAAATTTAGGCAACTTGTAGATATAACTGTTGTTGATTACCCTGAACAAAATCAAAGGTTTGAAGTAGTTTACTTGTTTTTAAGCCATGAATTTAATCAAAGATTGATTGTAAAATATTCAATTGCTGAAAATGAAGTTATTCCATCATTAACTAGTATTTTTCCATCAGCAAACTGGATGGAGAGAGAAGTGTTTGATATGTATGGGGTATCTTTCAAAGATCACCCAGATTTAAGAAGAATACTAACTGATTATGGATTTGAAGGCCACCCATTAAGAAAAGATTTTCCATTAACAGGTCACTCAGAAGTAAGATATAGCGAAGATCAGAAGAAGGTAATTAGTGAACCAGTAAAGCTTGAGCAAAATTATAGAAATTTTGATTACGAAAGTCCTTGGGCAGGAACAAAATATATTAAAGAAGAAATTGAGAATAATGACAAAAAAAATTAAAAATTTAAATTTAAATTTTGGTCCTCAACATCCTGCAGCCCATGGCGTTCTCAGATTAATCTTAGAGTTAGATGGAGAAGTGGTTGAAAAAGCAGATCCACACATCGGCTTACTTCATAGAGGAACAGAAAAACTTATAGAAAACAAAACTTATATGCAGGCAGTTCCTTATTTTGATCGTTTAGATTATGTAGCTCCAATGAATCAGGAACATGCTTTTGCATTAGCTGTTGAAAAAATACTCAAAATAGATGTACCAATTAGAGCGCAATATATAAGAGTTATATTTTGTGAGATTGGTAGAATCTTAAGTCATATTTTAAATGTTACAACTCAAGCTCTTGATGTTGGTGCACTAACACCTTCTCTTTGGGGTTTTGAGGAAAGAGAAACTCTAATGACATTTTATGAGAGAGCTTCAGGATCAAGACTCCATGCAAATTATTTTAGAGCTGGAGGTGTTCACCAAGATTTACCAAAAGGATTAGAGGAAGATATAGCAAAATTTTGTGAGACGTTTCCAAAAATAATTAATGATTTAGAAAGTTTATTAACTGATAACAGAATTTTTAAACAAAGAAATGTTGATATTGGAGTAGTCACAAAAGAAGATGCTTTAGATTATTCTTTTTCAGGAGTTATGATTAGAGGCTCAGGTGTTCCATGGGATTTAAGAAAATCTCAACCTTATGATTGTTATGAAAGTTTAGATTTTAAAATTCCTGTTGGTAAAAATGGAGATTGTTACGACAGATATTTATGTAGAATTGAAGAAATGAAAGAAAGTGTTTCAATTATTAAACAATGTTTATCGAAAATGGAAAAAGGTCCAATTAAATCATTAGATGGCAAGATTAGCCCACCACCTAAGTCAGAAATCAAACAATCGATGGAAGCTTTAATTCATCATTTTAAACTTTTTACAGAAGGATACAGAGTTCCAAAAGATGAAATTTATACTGCTGTTGAAGCACCAAAAGGAGAATTTGGTGTTTATCTAATATCTGATGGATCAAGCAAACCTTACAAATGTAAAATAAGAGCACCAGGATTTTCACATTTACAATCCATGGATTATTTAATTAAAGGTCATATGTTAGCAGATGTTCCTGCGGTATTAGGTTCTTTAGATATTGTTTTTGGTGAGGTAGACAGATGAGTTTAAGAAGACCTGCTAAAGATCAACCTAAAAGTTTTGAATTTAATGCTTCATCATTAGAAGCAGCAAAAGATATCCTTGCAAAATATCCAGAAGGTAAACAACAGAGTGCTGTTATGGCTTTACTTTATATTGCTCAAAAACAAAACAATAATTGGATACCATTAGCTGCAATGAAGTATATCGCTAAGTTTTTAAATATGCCTTATATTAAAGTTTATGAAGTAGCTACTTTCTATACAATGTATAATTTAGCTCCTGTAGGCAAATACTTTGTTCAAGTATGCACCACAACACCATGTATGATAAGAGGCGCAAATCAATTAGTTGAGGCCTGTAAAGAAAAAATTTCTGAAAACGAATGTGAATTATCAAATGATAAAAGCTGTTCTTGGATGGAAGTTGAATGTTTAGGAGCATGTGTTAATGCTCCAATGATGCAAATTAATGATGACTATTATGAAGATTTAAATAAACAAAAAACTTTGGATATTTTAGATAAAATTTTAAAAGGAGAAACTCCGAAACCTGGTTCATATAGAGGAAGAGTAAATAATGAACCAGAAAATAACAGAAAAACCTTAATGGATTTAAAAAATGCTTAAAGATCAAGATAGAATTTTTCAAAATTTATATAATGATAAAGGTTCAGATGTAACTTCATCACAAGAGAGAGGTGATTGGGTAAATACAAAAGAAATTACTGACAAAGGAAGAGAATGGATAATTAATGAAATTAAAGAGTCTCAATTAAGAGGTCGAGGTGGAGCAGGCTTTCCTACAGGCTTAAAATGGTCATTCGCACCAAAAGAAGTAGGATCTAGACCACATTACTTAGTTATTAACGGTGATGAGTCTGAACCAGGAACTTGCAAGGATAGAGATATTCTAAGATTTGAGCCTCATAAGTTAATAGAAGGTTGTTTAATTGCATCTTATGCAGTGCAAGCGCACGTTTGTTATATTTATATAAGAGGAGAATATTTTGTTGATGGTCAAAAACTTCAGGCTGCAATAGATGAAGCTTATGAGAAAAAACTCTTAGGTAAAAATGCAGCTGGTACTGGCTGGGATTTAGATATTTATATTCATTATGGTGCTGGTGCATATATTTGTGGAGAGGAAACAGCTTTATTAGAAAGCATCGAAGGTAAAAAAGGACAGCCTAGATTAAAACCTCCATTCCCAGCTCTAATTGGTCTTTATGGATGTCCAACAATTATTAACAATGTGGAAACTATAGCCGTAGTCCCAACAATTCTTAGAAGAGGTGGAAAATGGTTTGCTTCTCTTGGAAGAGAAAAGAATACAGGCACAAAAATATTTTGTATATCTGGAAATGTAAATACCCCTTGTAACGTTGAGGAAGAAATGAATATTCCTTTAAAAGAATTAATTGAAGTTCATGCAGGTGGTGTTATTGGAGGTTGGGATAATCTTCAAGCAGTGATTCCAGGTGGATCATCAATGCCATTAATTCCAAAGGAGAAATGTGAAACGTTAACAATGGATTTTGATTCACTAATGGCTGAAAAAAGTGGGTTAGGAACCGCGGGTATTGTTGTCATTAATAAAGATCAAGACATAATTAAATGCATGGCTAGAATTGCAAGATTTTACAAACATGAGAGTTGTGGTCAATGCACACCTTGTAGAGAAGGTTCTGGTTGGATGTGGAGAATGCTTGAGAGGATGGCAAAAGGTGATGCGACCAAGGATGAAGTAGATATGTTAGGTGACGTTACAAATCAAATTGCAGGACATACTATTTGTGCTTTTGGAGAGGGTTCATCATGGCCAGTTCAAGGATTGCTTAGACACTTTAAAAAAGAAATTGAGAAAAGAAACAATTTAGATCCTATTGTTCAAAAGAAAAATAATATTCCATATTTAGTAGATCAACATTTATTGGATAAAAAAAATGCTTAAATTAAAAGTAAATGAAATTGAAATTGAAGTTGAAGAGGGCTTAACTGTACTTCAAGCTTGTGAAAAAGCTGGAGTAGAAATTCCAAGATTTTGTTACCATGAAAAATTATCAATAGCAGGAAATTGCAGAATGTGTTTAGTTGAAATGGAAAAATCTCCTAAACCAATTGCTTCATGTGCTATGCCAGCTGCCGAAGGTATGAATATTAAAACAAACACTGCTTTAGTAAAAAAAGCTCGTAAGGGAGTGATGGAATTTTTATTAGCTAACCATCCCTTAGATTGTCCAGTGTGTGATCAAGGTGGTGAATGCGATCTTCAAGATCAATCAATGTACTATGGTGTAGACAAATCAAGGTTTAAAGAAAATAAAAGAGCTGTTCCTGAAAAAAATATGGGACCATTGATTAAAACTCAAATGACAAGGTGTATCCACTGTACTAGGTGCGTAAGATTTGCAACGGAAGTTGCTGGAGTTCCAGAGCTTGGTGCTATTGGAAGAGGTGAAGATATGCAAATTACAACTTACCTAGAGCAATCAATGCAATCTGAATTGTCTGCTAACGTTGTAGATTTATGTCCAGTAGGAGCCCTAACATCAAAACCTTATGTATTTGAAGCTAGACCATGGGAATTAAAGAAAACAGAAACAATTGATGTAATGGATGCAGTTGGATCAAACATAAGAGTAGATACTTATGATTGGGAAGTCAAAAGGGTACTTCCAATTATAAATGAAGATATAAATGAGGAATGGATCTCAGATAAAACGAGATATGCTTGCGATGGACTTCTTCATCAAAGATTAGACACCCCATTTATCAAATACAATGGTAAGTTTGAGAAGGCCTCATGGGATGAGGTGTACAAAATAATTAAATCTAAATTTGAAAACACATCAAAAGAAAAAATATCTGGTTTTATTGGTGATTTAAGCAATATGGAGACTGGTTATATTTTTAAAGAATTTTTTGATAGATCAATTGATTCCAAAAATTACGACTCAAGACCTGATAACAGATTTATAAATACTTCAAAAAGAGAAAATTATTTATTTAATTCTTCCATAAACGGAATTGAAGAAGCAGATTTAATTTTGATAGCAGGTGCAAACCCAAGATACGAAGCAACTATTTTGAATGCCAGAATTAGAAAAGCCTTCTTGAACAATAATACAAAAATAATTTCACTGAATGATGTTGGTGATTTAACTTATCCTTATAAAAATTTAGATGGTCAAACTCAAACATTAAATAATATTCTTGAAGGAACTCATGAATTATCTAAAGATATTATTAATTCAAAAAAACCAATAATTATTATTGGCGAGTCTTTATTGAAATTAGATTCTGCAGAATTTTTATTTAATAAAACAAAAAAATTTTTAATAAATAATAATAAAATTAACAATGAATGGAACGCTTTAAATATTTTATCAACCGATGCAGCAACAGTAGGGAGTATTGATCTTGGAATAATTAATAATGAAAATAATTTATTTAGCAATTTAAAAGAACATAAATTTGATATTGTTTATCTTGTAGGTCAAGACAATTTAGAATTTGATAAAAAAGATGAATTCATTATATATCAAGGAAGCCATGGTGACAAAGGCGCTGAAATTGCTGATATTATTTTACCAGGTGCCGCCTATACTGAACAAGATGGATACTTTACTAATTTAGAAGGAAAAATTCAAAAAGCTTATAAAGCATCATATCCACCGGGTGAGGCAAAAGAAGATTGGCAGATAATAAATGAACTAGCTGAATTTATGAATAATAGAAAATTATTTAATGACAAAGATGAATTAGACAGCAGTATGTTTAATTATTTAAATTTGCAAAAAGAAAAACAAGTCGATGACCAAAATAATTATTTTAAAGAATTCCAAAATGAAAATTTAAAAATTAAAGTAAAAGATTATTATTTCTCTAATGTTATCGCTAGATCATCAAAAACAATGGTTGAATGTAATAATTCTAAATTAAATTTAAAATCAACAGGTACTGAAGGTTAATATGGAATACTTGGGTATATTTTTTCAAGAAGTTTATAAGATATTATTCTTAATAGTTCCTGTTCTTGTTTCAGTAGCAATGATTGTTTGGCTGGATAGAAGAGTTTGGGCTTTTGTTCAAAAAAGACAAGGACCTAATGTTGTTGGTCCTTTTGGTTTATTACAATCTTTGGCCGATGCTTTAAAATATATATTCAAAGAAATCATTATTCCATCTAGCTCAAATAAAGTAATTTTTATATTGGCTCCTATAGTTACTATGACTTTAGCTTTAATCGCTTGGGCTGTAATCCCATTTAGTGCAACTCAGGTTTTAGCTGATATTAATGTTGGAATTCTTTACTTATTTGCAGTTTCTTCATTAGGTGTTTATGGAATAATAATGGGCGGATGGGCATCAAATTCTAAGTATCCTTTTCTTGGAGCAATTCGTTCTGCTGCTCAAATGGTGTCTTATGAAGTTTCAATTGGAGTAATTATTATCAATGTTTTACTTTGTGTTGGTTCATTGAATTTAAACGACATTGTTATTGCTCAACAAAACATGTGGTTTGTAATTCCTTTATTTCCAATGTTTGTAATATTCTTTATTTCCGCTTTGGCTGAAACCAACAGGCCTCCTTTTGATTTACCCGAAGCAGAAGCAGAGTTGGTTGCAGGTTATCAAACAGAATATTCAGGAATGATGTATGCAATGTTTTGGTTAGGCGAGTATGCAAATATTTTATTAATGTGTGCAATGGGAGCAATATTATTTTTAGGTGGTTGGATGTCACCAATTGATGTTTATCCATTTACCTTAGTGCCAAGTGCAATATGGTTAATATTAAAAATTCTTTTTTTATTTATCCTTTTTGCTCTAGTTAAAGCGATAGTTCCTAGATACAGATATGACCAGTTAATGAGACTTGGATGGAAAGTGTTTCTTCCTTTTTCTCTAATTTGGGTAGTATTAACAGCTAGCTATTTATTTTATTTTAACCTTTTACCAGTGAATTAATTATGAATATTTCTAGATTTTTTAAAACAATATTTATGACTGACTTCATCGGTGGTTTATTTATTGCTATTAAAGAATTATTTAAATCAAAAAAAACAATTAATTACCCTTTTGAAAAAGGTAAAATAAGTCCTCGTTTTAGAGGTGAGCATGCTTTGAGAAGATATCCAAACGGAGAAGAAAGATGTATTGCTTGTAAATTATGTGAAGCAGTATGTCCTGCACAAGCAATAACAATAGAGTCTACTGAAAGAGATGACGGAAGTAGAAAAACAACACGTTATGATATTGATATGATGAAATGTATTTATTGTGGATTATGTGAAGAGTCTTG
Organism: uncultured Pelagibacteraceae bacterium; assembly: GCA_902541745.1. Taxonomy (GTDB): domain Bacteria; phylum Pseudomonadota; class Alphaproteobacteria; order Pelagibacterales; family Pelagibacteraceae; genus Pelagibacter. The sequence goes on from CACBRW010000003.1 coordinate 64,429, forward strand.
TCCAGTAGATGCAATAGTACAAGGTCCAAATTTTGAATTTTCAACAGAAACACGAGAAGAACTTTATTATACAAAAGAAAAGTTATTAGATAATGGTGATAGATGGGAGAATGTTTTAGAGGCTAATATTAAAGCTGACAATATCCATAGATAATAATGATTGCACACGCTATTTTCTTTTATACATTTTCTATAATTGCTGTTGTTTCAGCCATAATGGTTACTGCTTCTAAAAATACTGTTCACTCAGTTTTTTTTTTAATTCTTGATTTTATAAGTATTTCTTGTCTTTTTATAATGATAGGTGCTGAATTTTTGGGAATGATAATGTTAATTGTTTATGTTGGAGCTGTTGCAGTTCTGTTTTTATTTGTTGTTATGATGTTAAACGTTGCCCAACAAAAAAATCAATGGTTTGCAGGTCAACAAAGTTCCAAACATATCCCGGTAGGATTAATTATCAGTACGCTTATATTCGTTGAAGTAATAATTGTAATTGGTGGTTGGAAATATAAACCAGAAATTTTTGATATTAATAATTCAATTGCTCAAACAAGCATTAGTAACACTCACTCATTAGGACAGATTTTATATACAGATTATATTCATGTGTTTCAAATAAGTGGAATGATTCTGTTAGTAGCTATGGTTGGAGCTATTGTACTAACATTTAGAGAAAGATCAGGTGTAAAAAGACAAAGTTATATCAAGCAAATATCTAGAGAAAGAGCTGAAGGTGTTGAGGTACTGGAAGTTGAAAGTAATAAAGGGGTTAAATTAGATGATTGATATAGGTTTAGGACATTATTTAACTTTAGGAGCAGTGATATTTTCAATTGGAGTAATTGGTATATTCCTTAATAGGAAGAACATAATTGTCATTTTAATGAGTATTGAATTAATATTACTAGCTGTAAATGTCAATTTAGTTGCTTTTTCAATTTATTTAGGAGATTTGGCAGGACAAGTTTTTACTTTATTTATTCTTACTGTTGCAGCTGCAGAAGCAGCTATAGGATTAGCAATCATTGTTGTCTATTTCAGAAATTCCGGAACAATACGAGTTGAAGAAATTGATAAGTTGAAAGGATAATCATGGAACTATCAATTATATTTCTTCCACTTATTGCTTCGATTATCTCTGGCTTTTTTGGAAGATATATCGGTGATAGAAACTCAGAAATAGTAACAAGTGTTTTAGTTTCTATTTCTGCATTTTTATCAATTTATGTTCTTTATCAAGTAATTGTAAATCAATACGAGGAAAATATTGTTATAGCAACCTGGATAAGCTCTGGGTCACTTGATGTAAATTGGTCAATGTTAATTGATCCATTGTCAGCTGTAATGTTAGTAGTTGTAACTTCTGTATCTGCTTTAGTACATATCTATTCAATTGGTTATATGTCTCATGACCCTCATAAGCCAAGATTTATGGCTTATTTATCATTGTTCACATTTGCGATGTTGATGCTTGTTACTTCAGATAATTTTATTCAATTATTTTTTGGTTGGGAAGGTGTTGGATTATGTTCTTACTTCCTAATTGGTTTCTGGTTTAAAAAAGAAAGTGCAAATGCTGCAGCCATAAAAGCATTTGTTGTAAACAGAGTAGGTGATTTTGGTTTTGCTTTAGGAATTTTCTTAATATTTTATTTATTTGGAACTGTAAATTACTCAGAAGTTTTTCAACAAATTCCAACAGTTGTAGATAAAAATTTACTATTTTTGGGTTTTGAAGTTAAAGCAATAGATTTAGTTTGTTTACTACTATTTATTGGAGCAATGGGCAAATCTGCACAGATATTGCTACATACTTGGCTACCTGATGCCATGGAAGGTCCAACTCCAGTTTCTGCGTTAATTCATGCAGCAACAATGGTAACAGCTGGTGTTTTCTTAGTAGTAAGATGTTCTCCAGTTTATGAATATTCACCATTAATACTAAATTTTATAACTATAGTTGGAATGACTACTGCATTCTTTGCAGCAACTGTCGCTCTAGTTCAAACAGATATAAAAAAAATTATTGCTTATTCTACATGCAGCCAACTTGGTTATATGTTTTTTGCAGCTGGAGTAGGTGCATACAATGTTGCCATGTTTCACTTATTTACCCATGCATTTTTCAAAGCTCTATTATTTTTAGGATCTGGTTCAGTAATTCATGCATTTAAAGATGAGCAAAATATAAATAATATGGGTGGTGTATGGAAAAAGTTACCATACACCTATGCTTTAATGATTATTGGAACACTTGCTTTAACAGGTTTTCCATTTTTATCAGGATTTTATTCTAAAGATGCAATTATAGAATTTGCTTATTTAAAAGGTAATACCACTGGTTATTATGCTGCTGGGATTGGAATAATTACAGCATTTTTAACATCTATTTATTCATGGAGATTAATCTTTAAAACTTTCCATGGAGACTATAACAATAAAGAGGTCAAGATAGAAGAAACACATGAGTCTCCATTAGTAATGCTTGTTCCTTTATTTATCCTCTCAATAGGAGCGGTGTTTGCAGGATTTCTATTTAAAGGACTGTTTATTAGTCATGATAATTTTTTCTGGGCTGAGTCTATTAAGTTTTTAGAGCCTTTAAGCACAGAACATCCACCTTTTTGGTTTTTACTTTTAACACCTTGTTTAGTTTTATTATCCATTCCAATTGCTTATTACTTATTTGTAAAAAACAAAGAGTTACCTAATTCAATAGTTTCTATGAACAAACCTTTGTATAATTTTTTAGTTAATAAATGGTATTTCGACGAGTTGTACGATGTGTTGTTTATTAAATCCTCAAAAAAACTAGGTCTATTTTTGTGGAAATTTTGTGATGGAACCATAATCGATGGTTTTGGTCCTGATGGAATTTCTTCTTTTATAAAAAAATGTTCAATTAAAGCAACTAAATTTCAAAGTGGTTTTATCTATCAATATGCATTTGTAATGCTATTAGGTTTTTCTGCTTTATTAACTTTTTTAATAGTTAAATAATGAATTTTCCGATTCTTTCATCTTTAATATTATTACCAATAGTTGGTGCTTTATTTTTATTTTTTACCAAAGATAAAGAAGGAAATAATTTAACTGCTAAATATGTTGCTTTATTTACAACTGTAGTTAATTTTTTAATTTCGATTTATCTTTGGATTTCTTTTGATCAGTCAACATCTAGTTTTCAATTTGTAGAAGATAGAACATGGATTGAAGGGTTTATTAATTATAAAGTTGGAGTTGATGGTATTTCAATTTTATTTATAATATTAACAACATTTATAACTCCCCTTTGTATAATATCTGTAAATAATTCTGTTAAAAATAGATTAAGAGATTTTTTAATTGCAATTCTAATCATGGAAAGTTTCATGATTGGTGTTTTCTGTGCGCTTGATTTAGTTGTATTTTATTTATTTTTTGAAGCTGGATTAATACCAATGTTTTTAATTATCGGTATTTGGGGAGGCGCAAGAAGAGTTTATTCTGCATTCAAATTCTTTTTATACACATTGTTAGGTTCTGTTTTGATGTTAGTTGCAATAATTTCAATTTATTGGATTACAGGAACAACCGACGTGGTTCAATTATATGAAATTGGAATTGATGTTAAATATCAAAATCTATTGTGGTTAGCATTTTTTAGTTCATTTGCTGTTAAAACACCTATGTGGCCAGTTCATACATGGTTACCAGATGCTCACGTTGAAGCCCCTACAGCAGGATCTGTATTACTAGCTGCAATTTTGTTAAAGATGGCTGGATATGGTTTTATAAGATTTTCTTTAGGTCTTTTCCCAGTTGCATCAGAGGTATTTACACCTTTAATTTACACCTTGAGTATTATAGCAATCATATTTACTTCTCTGATAGCTTTAATGCAGGAAGATATGAAAAAGTTGATTGCTTATTCATCAGTAGCGCATATGGGCTTTGTAACTTTAGGAATATTCACTTTGCAACAACAAGGAATTGAAGGAAGTATAATTCAAATGATAAGCCATGGCTTAGTTTCAGCAGCATTATTTTTAACTGTTGGTGTAGTTTATGACAGAATGCATTCTAGATTGATAAGTACTTATGGTGGATTAGTTTCTGTAATTCCAAAATATTCAATATTGTTCATGTTATTTGCTTTAGCGTCTCTTGGTTTACCTGGGACAAGTGGATTTATTGGTGAGTTTTTAATTTTAATGGGAGCTTTCAAAGACAATTTTTTAGTAGCTGTTATAGCTAGTATTGGGGTGATTTTAGGAGCTGCATACATTTTATGGCTATATAAAAGAGTAGTATTTGGAAAATTAATCAATGAAGATCTTAAAAAAATGTTAGATTTAAATAGATCTGAATATTTTATTTTATCTTGTTTAGCTGTACCAATCTTATTTTTTGGTTTTTATCCCGATCCATTAATTAAAACTATAGAAGTTTCTGTCACTGATTTAATTAATACACATAACACAAATATAGCTAGTAAATAATATGGAAAATTTAAATTTAATATTACCTGAAATTTTTATTTCTCTATCAATTATGTTTTTACTTATTTTGGGTGTGTTTAAAAATGACAGTTCTAAAATTACTTTCAATTTATCTTTGTTTGCAATTTTAATTACAACTATAATAACAATAAATGAAACTTTCTCTGTAACTAGAGAAACTTTGTTTAATGAAAGTGTTGTGGTTGACACTATGTCTTCGCTAATGAAAATTATAACTTTAATTGGAGGTTTTTTAGTTTTAGTTATTTCATCAACTTATTTAAAAACATTTAAAATATACAATATCGAATACCCTATTCTAATTTTGAGTTCTATTCTTGGTATGATGGTGATGATAAGTTCAAATGATTTAATTGTTTTTTATATGGGCCTAGAATTACAGTCATTAGCTCTTTATGTTTTAGCGACGTATAACCGAGATCAATTAAAATCATCAGAAGCTGGTTTGAAATACTTTGTTTTAAGTGCACTATCTTCAGGATTATTGTTATATGGATGCTCATTAGTATACGGTTTTTCTGGTTCGACCAATTTTGATATAATATCAAACCAATTAAATTCTAATGAATATGTTTTAACATTTGGAATTGTGTTCATATTAGTTGGTTTAGCATTTAAAATTTCTGCAGTTCCATTTCATATGTGGGCACCTGATGTTTACGAAGGGTCACCAACAACTGTAACTTTATTTTTCACAATGGTTCCAAAAATCGCTGCTTTAACTGTATTTATAAGATTTTTATATGTTCCTTTCTTAAATTTAATTGATCAATGGCAAATGATAATAATATTCTTATCAATAGCTTCCATGGTTTTTGGAGCGGTTGCTGCAATAGGGCAAACCAATATTAAAAGACTAATTGCTTATAGCTCTATTGGACATATTGGTTACACATTAGCAGGACTAGCCACAGCTTCAAACGAAGGAATTCATAGTTCAATAATCTATATTTCAATTTACGTAGTTATGAATTTAGCTCTTTTCTCTTGTCTATTGATGTTAAGAAGAAAAGATAAATATTATGAGGATATTGAGGATCTCTCAGGATTATCAAAAAACCATCCACTTTTATCATTATGTATGCTTGTAATATTGTTTTCTTTAGCAGGTATTCCACCTCTAGCAGGTTTCTTTGCTAAGTTTTATATTTTTAAAGCTGTATTAGAACAATCAATGTTTTTTTTAGCTATAGTAGGATTGTTATCTACTGTTGTTGCAGCTTTTAATTACTTAAGAATTATAAAAATAATTTACTTTGATACAGAAAAAGATAAATACGATACAGACCATAGCTTATGGTTAAAATTTTCACTTACAGTTTCAACGATATTAATTCTTTTATACTTCATATTCCCAAGTCAGTTAATAGAAGTTGTTTCAAGAATTAATATTATTTAATGAAATTAAAAAAATTTAAATTTAAAAAAGTTAAAAGTACAAATAATACTGCAATAAGAATCATTAAAGAAACTAAATACAATTTAGGAATGGTTGTTGCCGAAACACAAGTGAATGGTAAAGGACAGTATGGAAGAAAATGGATATCAGCAAAAGGAAATTTATTTGTCTCTTTTTTCAATGAACTAAATAAAACGAAACTAACGATTACAGTTATAACAAAAATCAATTGTCTTTTGGTAAAAAAATTACTCTCGTTATTTACAAATAAAAAAATTTTATTTAAAAAACCAAATGATTTATTAATTGAAAAAAAAAAAATTAGTGGCATTTTACAAGAAGTTATATTTGTAAGAGGTAAAAAATTTTTAATTACTGGTATAGGCATAAATATAAAAAAAAATCCAATTATAAGGAATTATCCTGCTACAAACTTGCAAGAGGTAACTAAAAAAAAGTATTAGTAAATTAATTGTAGAAAATAAATTAAAACAACTTTTTGAAAAAAATTTATCTAAATTGTATAAAATTAAATAATGTATATTCTAGGCGATATTGGTAATACGGAAACAAAATTATGCATTGTTTCTAAAAATAATAAAATTTTAAAAAAAATAACTTTTTT